>NZ_CP076133.1:1220000-1525000 GCF_018736045.1 Flammeovirga yaeyamensis
CCAAAATTCAGTAGCAACCGGAGCAAGGATATATCCTTGGGCCTTGAAACAAGGAAAAATCCGACCTTATTTTGGTTGTAACTGGGGGACATTAGCCTTTGAACATATCCCCCAAACAGGTGAAAAGTATACGATGTTGTCTAAAGATTTTCTACTAAATTTTGATACTGGGATGATATACAATTATAGAAAAATTGGATTCAGATTGGCGGTAAATTATTATCCAAATAATAAATGGCAATACCCGCTAAATAAAACTGAAATGGCCGAAATAAGCACCCCTTCCTATTCCATTCAATTAGGTTTACTTTATGCTTTTGATGCTACAAAAAAAAATACCCAGAAAAACCTAGAAAAATGGAACAGCTATCCGAATGTTTCAAAGCTTTCTTATGATGCAAAGTCATTTGGCGACTTCTTTATTGGTGCAGGTCCTTCCCAATCGTTTTCACTCTCTAATTCAGAATACAATGCTCAGGAATTTCCTTATTTACAACAAAGATTAAGTTCCTCTGCTTATTTTGATCTAGCAGTAGGATATCACTTTAATCAATTCAATTTTTTTACCGCTTTATCATTCAGAAACCCAACTTATACCACAGAAGGGTTTGGGGTTAAGCAAACCATCAAAAAGAAATCATTGGCAATAGAATTGAATAAATATTTGATCGACTTTTCAGGATTTGCCCCTTATATTGGTCTCAATATCGCTTACGATAACATTCAATACAAAGAAGACGTGAATGGATCAAAACGGGAAACAAATGTATCATCTTTCGAACCCGGAATCACTTTTGGATGGGACATCGTACCCGGAAAAACCAATGAAGCCATTGTACTTAGAACCAATTTAAGATGGCATCCCTATGCCAATTTTAAAGTAGATGGAAAAGCATTTAATTTTAGTCAGCTAGAATATAATTTGATTCAGGTGATGTTTTATCCTGAGCGGTTAAAGAGATAACTAAAAGAATGGTTAATGTGCTGTAGAAGGGTGATGATGTTATAATTTGAAATGTAATTGGCTTATTTTGAGTGATTTTAATATCTGCAATGTTATTTGTAATCTGTATTAGAATAGTGTATAAATAGCTTTGAATATTTAAGGTTGTTGACTACATTGTGGTGAGTTAAAAGCTAGTGGGTATACAGTGATTATATCTGTGAAATTTGAGGGATAAACCCTATGGTGTTTATTCTTTGTTTACGAAATAAATTTTTCAAATAATATGGGAGGAAAAAATAAAGGGTACAACATAAAAGACTCAATTGAATTTTTACTTAAAAGCTTTAAACCAGAGAGGTACATTTATTTAAGTGTTACAATTTTATCAATAATGTTGTTAGGGTATTTAATATATACGATGATTTTAAGACAAGATATATCTAATATATTAGCAATGTTAGGTCCTTCAGGCTTAATTACCTTTACTTTTTCACGTGTTTTAAAAATGTGGACTGATTGTATTGATTTAATAAAAACTGATATCACAAAAAAATAAAATTAATTTCAATGGATAATAATAATTCTAACAATCCTGATCAAGAAGAATTAAATAAGTTAAATGACATCATTAAAAATAACAATAAAACTAGTAGAATTTCTAGTATAATTGGATTGATTGCTTTATCTATTGGAGTGGCATTTACTACATTTAACTTGGTGAGAGTTAGTGACAAAGTAGAGACTAATGAAAAGGAAATTGAGCAAAAAAAAATAAAAATAACCCAATTAGCTGATATAGTGGAAATTATTGATAAAAAAGAAAAGAAGGTTGATGTTTCTAAAAGACTAATAGTGGATTTTTTTGAAAGCTTAAATAGTAATAAAGAAATTTCGATTTTCTTTTCAGATACAGTTGCAAGATATTATCTTAAAGAAAAAATTTCAAGAATTGAATTAAAAGAAATAAGTGAAGAGTTCCAATTAAAATATCCAAGAGCGAAAACTGAGTATGATATTAATGACATAATTGTAAATGTTAATAATATTGACTCTACAGAAATATTTATAGAAACAGCTTTTTTCAAAGATTCGTTAAAGCAATCACAGGATATAATTTATCAATTTAAGACTGATCAAAAGAATAATATTTTTTTTATCCGAAATCTTATCCCTGATTAATTTACAAAAGAATTGTTAACAACCTAAATGCTGCTATTACCGTGTAGTAGTTCACATGAAAGGAAGTGCTATCTTCTATCACCACAAAAAAATCTTAATGTGAATTGAAAAATAAACAATCACAGATAAGTTAACCTTTTGGCTATCTAGTAATTTAAAAGTGTTCTGTTGGATATCGGCAACAGACATATATAGTAGGCGTTGGGTGTCATGCTAAAGAAGCTTCTCAAGTTATGCAATATTAAGATGAATAAATTCGGAAAAGGTATTTGGAAAATGTAATTTTGCAATTAAACAATGGATGTAAGACAAAAACATATTAACAATATTCAGAAACGACTTGCTTATCTAAAAAGCAGGGTTGAAATAGCAGGTTCTTTAAATTTGACTGATATTCATATTTATGCCGAAGACTTTTATCAAACTTTATTTAATCACTTAGGGAATTCATATAAAAATGGAAATGCCGAAAATCAGAATTGCCCATATATTGATCTGATTGATGAAACTAATAAGCATGCAATGCAGGTAACCTCTAGAGATGATAATAAGAAAATAACTGAAACTATTATTGGATTTTTTGAAAATTCAGAACATCCAGAATACAAAGATTATTCGTTAAAAGTATTGTTAATATCCAAACGTGCAAAGGATTATTCTACAGATTTTACTTTTCATGGTAAGTATAAGTTCAATCATAAAAAAGATGTAATTGATATTGAGCGTTTGATTGCTATAATTAAAGATAATGGCAGAGAAAAAATCATTGAGATAAGTAAATTTCTTGATAATGAAATTTACTTACCACGTCCAAAGACAGAGTCTAATGAAGTAGAAACTATAATGTCATTACTTGAATATCTCAGTGATGATAAAAATTATAAAGAATTTGATGGAAATTACAACTGCGACCCTGAACAAAAAATAAACAGCAGATTCAAGGATTATGCTAATGATTTTAATGAAGAGTTTACTGATCTATTTACAATTTATTGTAATACAATTCCAGAAGTAAAAAAAGCATTTGGATTAGATGGAGTAAGAGCCAAAAAAATTTCTTATTTCTTGAATTATATCAGCAATCGTTATTTAAAAGAGGCAAATGGTAATGCTTTTGATGCACTTGATAAATTAACAGATTATTTTGAGGCTAAATTGAGTTCGAATGGAATTCATGCTGATATAGGAGCAATAAGATATTATTTAATGGATGAATTAATTGGTTGTAATATTTTTTCAATTAAAGTTGAGTAACTATGCTTTTATCAAAAGATGAAAATATAAAAACCTCTTCAGTGTATGTAGCGTCTATAATTTTGAAGATGTTTCGGAAAACTAGATTAAAGAAACTCACAATTTTTGAAGTTGCTGAAGAATTAAAGAAGTATGATATTGTACATTATAGACAAGTTATTTTTGGGTTGTCATTCCTTTATTCAACTGGAGTTGTTGACTTTAAAGAGCCTTATATTTATATAATAAAATGATAAGATTTAAAAAATTATATAGTATTCCAAAGTTCTTTGAACCAATTAAGTTTGAGTCAGGATTAAATATTATCCTTGGAGAGAAATCTGAAGGCAATAATAAAACAAATGGTGTTGGGAAGACCATGGCTATTGAGTTTTTAAATTTTTGTTTACTAAAAAAATCATCAGATAGTAGAGTAACATTAATTCCCGATCATATTCTTGATATAGATACTGTAGTTTATTTAGACATCAATATATATACTGATTTCTTAACTATTGCAAGATCTATAAAAAAACCAGATGTAGTTACTATTTTTAAAAACGGTGTTGAAATAATTTCTAATGAATCTATTGAAATAGCCTCTGAATATTTGGGGAATTTATATTTTAGAGAATTCCCATTGCATATAACACGTATAAGCTTTCGCAATCTTTTAAATCCCATTATTAGAGACGAGCGTTCTGAATTTAAGGACATCATACAGTGTTTTGATACTGCTAAAAGAATACCTAGCGATTATAAACCGCATTTATTCTTCTTAAATCTCAATATCGAATTGTATTCTGAAATAAAGAAAGTAATAGATGAGTTAACAAAAAAAACTACATTTGTTACTGAAACAAAAAAGTTAATCACTTCAGATTATAATAAAGTTAGTGAAGCTAAGGCGAGACTTAATGAACTTGAAGGTGAAGTTTCGAAAATAAATACATCTATAGAAAAATTAAAAACCAATGAGTCCTTTGAAAGTATTCAAGATGATTTGGTAAAATTAGAATCAAGACTTTCTAAATTACGGATTCGCCAGAAAACATTAAAGTTAGAAATTAAGCAAATAAATAGTTTACCAGAACCTGAAAATATTAGTGAAAATGAGATTACAATCCTTTTCAATCAGTTTAAAGATGGTTTAGGTGATATGGTTGAAAAATCCTTACAAGAAGTCAAGGAATTTAAAACTCGAATTGATTCTTTTAAAAACTCACTTATTAACAATAAGCTTAAGATGCTTCAATCTGAGTTAATTAGTTTAAATACTAAAATTCAAAGGCTTGATGATGAGTATTCCGAAAAAATATCTCTTTTGGATAATGGAGAATTATTAAAGGATTTAAAAACCTCAATCAATATATTTAATAAAAAAAATCAAGAATTAAATAATCTACGTTCAGTTATTGATCGTTACAACAAAGCTGAAAAAGAAAAAAAGTCATTAAAAAATACAAAGGATAATAAAATCATAGATTTTGACGACCATCTTTCAGATAAGCAGGTTGAAATTAAAGAATTTGAAGAAACTATCTTGTATATCCATGAAAATATAATGGGTAATAGGAATGCTCATTTTGGAATTGAAACAATAAATTCTGCCAAAGCAAAAGAATTCTTATCCTTTGACTTTAGAATAAATGATGATGGCAGTTGGAGTACAAATAGGATGAAAGTGTTTATATATGATTTAGCGCTATTATTAAGTGATAGTACTAAAAAGAATCACCCCAAGCTGCTAGTTCATGATAATTTATTTAATGTTGATAATGATTCATTAGAAAAAAGCTTGAATTTTCTACACAAGCAATCAGAAAATCATCCTGAAGAATTTCAGTATATTTTGACTTTAAATAGAGATATGGTTGAAATTATGGAAGAAAGAAATCTTATTGAATTTAACATAAGTGACTATGCTCGTGCAAAATTTACAAAGAATGATAGATTTTTAAAGGTAAAGTATAGTGAATTAAGCAAAAGGAAGAAATAAGTACTAAACCCAACAATAAATAAATTTCACGGCTGTTAAAGAGTAAATATAAGGCTTGTAGTCCACATTGAAATAGTAACAAATTTAGTAGAAAGTGAAATGCATTTGGCTATGAAACTAATACTAAATGTTAGTGATAATATAAAAATGACACACAAAACAATATATCATAAAGACTTCGAAATCCTAGAAAGCGATCATGATTTTACTTATCAAAAAGAACTTACTGACTTTTTAGATTCAGATAATTCTGAATTCGATCAAAATAAGCTTAATGAAATAGTCTTATGGAAAGTTAACCGTTACGCAAAATTTGAAAGTGAACTTATCAAATTGCTTAACTCAATCAGTCCTTTTGATACAGAATTAGATGTTCAGAAAACTAACCAAATACTAAAACTATTGCTTAGGACTAAAGGTGTTCAATTGGCAATGGCTTCAGCTATTTTAAGGTTTAGAAATGATAAAATTTATCAGATAATTGACCAACGAGTTTTCAGAATTATATATGAAGGTGAGGTACTTAAATTAAGTAATAGCGAAAGTGATAAAAATATTGAAACCCAAATTGATATGTATCTGAGATATTTAAATGATTTAAAAAAGATTAGCCAAGATTTAAATATTCCGTTTGAAAAATCAGATAGAATACTTTACAAAGCAGATAAAAGAATAAATAAAAAGATAAAAATAAAATATTGAAATACATGACGCACTTTAAAATCCATAATTCACTTCACCAGTTTAATTTCGTTGGTTGACCTATATATAAGCATGAAAATACAAGCTCTAAGATTTATAAAATTAGTAATTACTCTCTTCATATATCCTGAGTCCAAAAATTCATGAGCCGATTTAACCCCTTTATTCAAAAGATAAAGCATTGAACACTTTCTTTTTCTTGTGAGTTTATATCCTTTTCTATGACGATTTGAATAATTTAAGTACTTTTCTTTCTGCTTTCTATATTTACTCTTTGGTGTTTTATTTTAAGCTTTTTTCAAAACTTAAATAGGATTTTTTCGAAAATAACAACTTTCATACAAGAGTTTTACATCTTTAGAATGTCTATTATCACATTCAATATTAGAAGTATCATTAGTAATAAATTTGAAATTTCAATATCTATTTTCTAATGTTTTAATAGGGTAGATAAATTGGAGTTCTTTCAAATCAACTCTAGAGGAAAGGTAAGTGTGAATTCTACTGTTGAAAGTGATATCTTGGATAACTTTGTGGTCTCCTAAAGGTTTTAATAAACATCTGATAAGCCCAATCTGTATTTAATCTTTTTACTAATTTTTCATCGTTCAAACCAGAATAAGATTCCAAAAATATTAGTGCTAATTTACCTTTGTTATGTATTCGATAGTATAAGGTTCTCTAATTTATCGCAAGGGATACAATAGTAAACTATCCATTATTCAGTCTTATTGAATATGTAATATTTATGAGATTGAGTTTCTTCAGGTTTGAATATTTCAAATTGCCTTCTAAAACTAGTTTAGTCTGTGTTAGATTTTTGTGTCATACTCAAATCTAAGCAAGCTAAAACCCCGAAATAGCTATATTAGACATTTTCGGGGTATTTTATTTGATTTTCAATATATAGAAATCTTGCTATTAGTTAGTTAACTATTCAACAATACTCTCTAATTATTGTTATACAGGTTCTGCTTTTACGACAGAAGTCTTTTCATAAGAATCACATTGAGGTGCACTTCCATACCATGGAGTTCCACTAAAGAATACAGCAGTATTAGCATTAAAATTCTTGTCTTTATCTAAATACATACCTTTTTTGCAAAAGAAAAAGAATGTGATATCGGAATTAGACTCTGCATATTGTTTAGCTGCTTCTACTGTTGTTCCAGTTATAGTTTTAACATGATTATTCCATGAAGCTCCTCCATATTCAGCAACATTGTCGACTTTTTTCCATGATGTTGTGGATGGAGTAATTGCAGCTTTATAAGCAATAGAGGCAGATTTAATACCATTAAAGTATTCTTTATATTTAGGTTTTATCGTATTTTCAAGTTCACTACACATTTTTTTACATTGTTCTACAACATGTACAATGTCCAGGATATTAAAAACAACATCAACTACTGACATAACAACAACAACAGCTGCTGCAAATTTACCTACCGCGTCCATTGCCTCAAATGCACTTACACCTACTTCTTCAACAGGTATACCGGCTTCTCTAGCTGTAGTTTCAATAGTTTTTGTAGCTACATTGAGTCTGTTTTTTAAAATTAGAAGAGACATACCTCTTACTAACTCAGTAGCTACAATTGCACTTGGAGGTGGTGTCCACCCAACCAAAGTATTCATGAATTTTTGAACATCGGCTTCTGTTTTTCCACTTAAATTTAATTCATCTAAAGCATCATACACTTTATCTATTCCTTCACTGTTATAAATAATTCTGGCAGATTCTGCATAAGTCTTAAATGTAGCTGCATCTAGTTTACCAGCCTTTCTTTGAACGCTAGCCATAAATTGCATTAGATTTGCTCTACATGCTTTTGTATCTAGACCTTTCGGAGCTTTAGATACAATTAAATTATTATTTTGTTTGTATTGAGCAACGTAATTCTCTACGTTAGGATTAATTTTCTTTGATATATCTGTATCTGCACTTTGAAGCTTTTCATTAAGCTTTTTTGATTTGTTTGAAATAATTTTCTGATCGATAATGGCTGATGCTTCAAGTGCTGCAAAAGCAGCCATTCCTAGCCCAAAAGACCAAATAGAAGCAACTGCAGCTGCATCCGCTGCAATTTTTATGGCATCCTCTGCAATTGTTAAATTCCTGACTTCCATTGCCAAACCTTCAATTTCTGAGAATTCAGAATCAACTGCTGAATCAGAATCAAAATCACCAACTTGAAGAAATAGTTTTTGTTCCTTTATTATTTCATCAATATTGTCATCACTTTCAGTGTCCCATGTGGACATATAATTTAAATAAGTTATTAAATCAGTACTAGCCATAATAATAAACATTAAAAATTTTCTTACTCTATTTTTAATCGGCTTTTCAGTTCCGCCTTAGCAATCAAAACCAATCGTAGCTACTCAATCGATAATTTCGTTATTGATTACATTACAAATGTCACAAACATCATAGTGTTTTATTAGAGTATAAATACTCCATTTTATAAATTCAGTATTTATACTCACCAACTATTATGAAAATCACAAGGAACTATGAGAGGGAGAAATAGGTAAAAAAAACACTCTGCCAATATCAAAATCAACAGAGTGTTTCATCAAAAAATATGATTGATCTAAAGCTTATCTTTTAATAAACTTACCGGCAGCTTCAGTAGTATTGCCTTTGGCTTTGTAGATGTATAAACCTTTTCTCAGTTTGGATACATCAATTTTACCTGAGCCTTGGATAGTCTGACTTGATACCAAAGTACCTGTAATGGTGTAAACATTAAATAGCATTGGTTCATTGATGCTATTTCCTTTTAGATATAAAATATCTCTTACCGGGTTAGGGTAAACAAGGAAATCTGAAGTCTTCGTGTCTTCGATACTTAATGGAGGATCTGTGTCATCTCCTAAAACAACTAGGTAGACGAAATCGGAGTAACGATCGTCTTCTGATGTTGCCCAAATTTTTACCGCACCTCTTTTATGTGCCGTAACAATTCCGTCTTTAGAGACAGAAGCAATGCTGTTGTTAGCCGATTTATATTTGATTTCTCCTAAAATATCAAATGTTTCAACTTCCAATTCTAATGACTCCTGCTTTTCTAGAGTGGCAGTACCTGGAGTTAAAATGATTTGTCTTGATGCTTCACCACCTTCAATTTTACCTTTATAAAAACCGCTACCCATAACTGCTGCCCAAAGAACAGTAGGATCATTTACATCAAATTCTACTTGATTTATATTGTCAGGCTGACCAACCGTATGATTACTTTTGATCCACGTTTCGCCACCATCTTTACTTAAATAGAAGCCAGGGTTGGCCGTAATAACTCCTTGAGATATGACTAAGAGATTACGATCGAATGGGGAAACATCAAAGAATTCGATAAACTGAGACTCGAACACTTTTGTCCATGATTGTCCATAATCATCAGAATAGTACAATCCGCCACTTTTTACATCTCCTGCTCTTCGTCCTGCCGTCACGTAAAGTCTTCCTGTATGATCGAAAGTGACGCTGTTGATTCCCTCAATATAATCTGCCACTTTTATTTCTGTCCAGTTATTCCCTCTGTCGGAGGTGTGGAATAATCCACCATTTTTACGCACTTCTTCATTCCATGGAGCAGCGGCAAAAATAGACTGATAGGTACTATCTCTAGGATCAAACGCTAAGTCTTGAATCCACATTTTAGTAGGCATTCCATTGTTACTTGGTGTGAATATTTTCCCCGAATCAGTCGATTTATGGAAACCACCTTCCTTGTCTTTATCAGGACCGTCGTTTCCGCTTCCTCCACCAGAACCAGCTACTTGAGTTACCCCAAAGTACATATAATTGGGTTGGATCGGATCGATAATGATGTTATTTGTCCACATCCATTCTTCGGCTTCAGTGGCTTTACCCCAGTCCTCAAACGTCTCGGCTCCATCGGTTGATTTATAGATTCTATCCAAGTGTTTCTGACGCATAGAAGTAGTGTATACCGTGTTCACGTCCCATGGGTGAGTAGAAATTGCAAAGACACTTTCCTGTGTTTGAGGAATGTATTTAACAGCTTGTTTTCCATCTACACCATCGTTTGTACTACGCCATAAGTGATGCTCGCCCGAACCTAAATAAAGAATACCTTCTCCCAAGCGTCTGTCTTGGAAAATACACTGTCCAGGCAAGTTACTATCACCCGTTCCCATAATATTGCCATTGCTTGTGTAGGTTTCGTTTACTTGCTTGAACGTTTCTCCTTTATCTGTACTTACAAAAGTGTTGTGTGCATAAATCAACATCACGTCACCTCTAGTATTTACAGCACAATAGCGTAACGATCGAAGCGGGTAATTTTGTCCCCATTGTTGATTGGATAGTTGATGCCCTTCTTCCATATTATCGTTGTAAGGGTTGTTTCTTTCTATCCAATAGTCTTTATCATTTTCCCAAGCAGGTCCGAAATCACGTGCAATATTGATCCAAGAAGTACCTCCATCGGTTGTTTTCCATAAACGACCAGGAATAATTGATTTTTGTATTTGAGCATCATAAAAACCAACATACAAACCATTTTCTTCGCTAGGATCTACATTTAAGGAATTGAAATATTGCAAAGCAGCAGTAGGTAAGGTTGGATACTTACTTCTTGCTTCCGCTGTGGTGATATCAAACCATTTCGCTATATATTGATAATAGTTGTCCGATACACCGCCAGTAAGACGATTAATATCAAGACCTAAGTTTCCATTTATATTTTGCCAAGTCGCTCCATTATCGTCCGATTTAAAAATACCACCATCCGATCTTGTTGTTTGTCCGTTGCCATGGTATCTTACCTGATCAGCTACATATAAGACAAAACGACCAGAAGTTTTATCGAAATAATAATCCATATCCATAACGGTATTATTATCTAATTTACCTTCTCCAATGTTAGTCCATGTTGCTCCAGCATCAGTTGATCTGAATAAACCATATTGAGAACCAGCAAACACAATATTACTGTTGGTTGGATGAACGATGATACGTGAGAATTGTGCTTTTTCGTCTAATCCTTGTGTTAGTTCCGTCCAGGTATTACCCGCGTCTGTCGTTTTCCAAATCTTCCCTTGGTATTTGATATTGTCATATATATTCTCGTTTCCTCTTGGATTGGCAGCCGTCGGGTTATTCACCGTACTCCATAGTTGTTGCTGACCTCTACAGAAATTTCCAGCGCCAACATACCAAGTGAAATCGTTACTTGGATCCATAGCTACCGCTGATACTTTTCTGTACCAAGATCGACCGTCTCTACCGCCATCAAACTCGAAAGAATACCAAGGACATTTTTTAATTTCTGTCCAACTGCGAGCGGTATCTTGACTAAAATAAAGTCGAGAAGACTCAATAGCTACAGCATATTTTTCAGTTTTGGTAGAGTATTGTAAATCGTATAAACGGAAGAAATTCCCTTCCCCATCTACATCTTTAATGGTCTTCCAGCTCTTACCATTATCTTCAGTTTGATAGGTATTTCCCATATCCGGCGACTCCACACAAAAATCAGGAAGAAGAGGGTGATATCTCAAGAAATTAGAGAAACCAGCATTACCAGGACCAAATTGAGTCCATTTTACTTTGGTTTCCGACTTCACTTTTCCCGATTGTACCTGACTCATGTATTCATCATAAAATGATTTGGTGGTGAAACACCATACATCTCCAGTGATTACATTGTCGTTGGCTTCGATTTCGTCAACACGCCAGAAATACTTTGTATCATTTTCTAAATCATCAATAATTATTTGACTATCCGTAATATCTGTAGCAATCTGCTCTAAATCATCTGATGAGGTTCCTAAATAGACATTACTTTTTACAGCAGTGATACCTTTTAACCATTGCAATTGCACATCGAAAGAGGTAATCGCTGTCGCCTCATTTTTTGGTGATGGAGTAGTGGGCTTCGCTTCCGTTGCTAACTTTACCAATTGTACATCATCAATATTTAGATAAGCACCATTTTCTAAATAAGGAATTCTGATGTAAGGAAGGAAAGTGCTGTAACTATCGTCTACCTCAAATTCAATGAGCAGTTGTACAAAATCATCTTTGGCACCACTAGTAATCGTCACGATATGCTCGCCAATACTACTAGAACTACCCTGTCTTCCGTCGTGCACATCAACAGTAATAGTTTCACCTGTTCGTTCTACATCTGTTTTATAATAAAATGAGAATTGGTATTTCCCTGCATCCAAATCTGGATAATTTTCATTACGAAATGTGGGCGTTCCGTTTCCATAATCACGATAGGCGATTTTAAGTGATCTTGATCCCGTTCTTTTCACTTCGGTATCTACTTCGAAACCAATGAATGGCCAGGCTCTCCAAAGAGTTTTTGCTTCATAATTGTAATAACTCTCATAAGAACCCGAAATTGATCCGTTTTCAAAACTTTCATCAGGTAGTAAGTTTGTTTGTCCAATAGCACTAAAGGACCATAAAATTAAAATTTGAAGAGTAATAAATCTCATACTTCTATAGCGGTTTAATGTTGATTTTTCATTTCATAGCTTCAAAAAATGCACTTATCAAAAAGTGATTATTGTAAACATAGCCGAAATGATATTCAATCTCTGATTAAACTAATTCGTAAAACGGGGGTGAATTATTATCTGAACTTGAAATTTCAATATCAGTGTTTAGAAAAAAGAAAAGATTATGATAATTGGAAATAAAGTGATGTGGTTTTGACGTGTTTTTTTGATGATGAGATACGTAAGGGGAAATATTTTTTAGGTTATCGGGGGGATATCTTTGAAAATCGATAAGTACATTTCATTTTGATACAATTGATAAAAATTCATTATATCCTAACTTTATGATATGGAAAATGAAATAGATAAAAAGCTATTAGCAAAAAATATAAAACCAACGGCTATGCGTCAGTTAGTTTATGATATTTTATTAAAAAACAATAAAGCATTAAGTCTTTATGAAATAGAACAACAATTTGATAATGTTGAACGCTCTACTATATTTAGAACTTTAAAGACTTTTCAAGAAAAATTACTTATTCATAGTGTAGATGACGGTACTGGAGCTGTAAAATATGCTCTTTGTGATGAAGATTGTAAATGTCTGCCAGATGATCTACATGTACATTTTTTGTGTAATACATGTGGGGCTACCTATTGCTTAAGGGAAATGCCCATTCCTAAAATTGAATTACCAAAGAATTTTTCATTTCAAAATGCAAATTTTGTAGTAAAAGGTATTTGTGCAAAGTGTAAGTAAAACTTTGCAATACTAGTGCACTTGTTTCTTCTATAGATTTGAGTTATCATTTAAATAGAAGTAATCATGGCAATATATTTATTCATTTTTTACTGTTTGTTTTTTATTATACTATTTATAGCCCCAAGTTATTTAACTTTCAAACAAACAGGGATTCATCCTTTCAGATTTACAGAAGAAGATACGACAATAAACTATGTAGGAAAAGTATATAAAATTATCTCAGCGATCTCTTTTGTTACACTATTAATTAATGCATTGATACCTGGTTTAATGCAATTTCTCATTCCGATTGAATACCTTGAATCTGAATTAATTTCATGGTTTGGTCTATTCATGATACACTTGGCATTCGTCCTAATTTTTATTGCTCAGCGAAATATGTCTAATGAATGGCGAATTGGTATTGATGATACAAATAGAGTTCATTTAGTTACAAAAGGAATGTTTAGTATTTCTAGAAATCCCATTTTTCTCGGAGTATTAGTAGTTTTCTTAGGCCTTTTTTTGATTATGCCGAATATAATAACAGCTATAATTTTAATAACAGGGATGGTTGTTATACAAACACAGGTACGCCTTGAAGAAGAGTTTTTAGAAAACGTTTTAGGGGTTGAATACAAAGTATATAGGAGTAAAGTTAGACGTTGGCTTTAATGATAAAATCAAATTTTCATATCTCACAAATGGATTGTCCTTCGGAAGAAAATATGATCCGAATGCAATTAGACGGTTTAGAGTTTATTAAAAAACTTGAATTCGACCTTGAAAAACGAAATCTTATTGTTTTTCATTTAGAAGATAACAAAGAGATTATAAAACGATTGGAAGTATTGAATTTAGGAGTAAAGTTTTTGAATAAAGAAAACATAGATGAATCCGAATTAAAAGTCGCTGATACTAAAAATCAACAAAAACTGCTTTGGTCTGTCTTAATTATAAATTTTGTGTTTTTTATCATCGAAATAACATCTGGAGTTATCTCTAAATCAATGGGCTTAGTTGCTGATTCACTTGATATGTTAGCAGATTCGCTTGTTTATGGATTAAGTCTTTGGGCAGTAGGTTCAACAGTGATAAGAAAAAAGAAGGTTGCTCGATTAAGTGGTTATTTCCAAATCACTTTAGCAGTTATGGGGATTATAGAGGTCATACGAAGGTTTTTGGGTTTCGAATCAATGCCAGATTTTCGTTTAATGATTGGTATTTCCATTTTAGCTTTAATAGCCAATGGGGTATGCTTGTTTTTATTACTTAAATCAAAAAGTAATGAAGCTCATATGAAAGCAAGTATGGTTTTCACATCAAATGATGTGATTATTAATTTAGGAGTAATTATAGCAGGAGTGCTTGTTATATTTACAAAATCAAAATACCCAGATTTAATTATTGGAGGGATAGTATTTTTAATTGTTGTTAGAGGTGCTCTAAGAATTTTAAAGCTAGGAAAATAGGTATCATTAATTTTTTACTCCCTTTTACGGACCTTGCACTGCAAGGTCCGTAAAAGGGCATATATATGAATACTACTTTAAAAGAACATCAATAATTAATAAAAATGTATATTGAGAAAAACTAAACTAAATCTGAAAAAAATGAAACCAATTTTTACAACAGTCTCAGAAGACTGGAAGAGAAAACCGTATTTTGATTATTACTATTATAACATTAAGACGAAGTATAATATCAATCATCACATTGATATCACAGATTTCAAAAATGAAATAAAAGAAAGAGGACTTAAGTTTTTTCCATCAATGTTGTATGTCATACTCAAAATTATAAATCAATCTGATGAGTTTAGAATGGGGTTTAATGAGAAGGGAAAATTAGGATGTTGGAATTATGTTAATCCTGTTTATACAATCTTTCATGAAGACGATAAAACATTTTCGGATATGTGGAGTGAATACAAACCTGACTTCCAAGGTTTTTATAATGAAATAATTAATGATATTGAAACGTATAAAGAAGTTAGAGAAGTGAAAGCCAGAGGTTCCCAACCGGTTAACTTCTGTCCAGTATCTTCAATTCCTTGGTTAAGTTTTGAAAGTTTTAGTCAGGAAACATATTGCGAAAGTACACTTCTTTACCCCATTATTAGAATGGGTAAGTTTTATGAAAAAGATGCTAAAGTGCTTTTACCCATCTCTGTTTTTGTTAATCACGCAGTGGCAGATGGCTATCATACTTGTAAATTAATTAATGATATTGAAGAGTATGGAAAAGCAGTTTCTTCGTGGATTTAATTTAGAAGAATAGTCAATCAACACGAATACTGTAAAATTTCAACGTTAAAAAAAACACGTTTGTAAATCCTTGTCTAAAATATTTTGTTCTATTGACAAAGTATATCACTGACTGAACCAAACGATAAATGGTTAAAGGAGCAAGTTGACAGTAAAGAATATTCAAGTAAAAGTGAGTTGGTAAATGATTTAATTCGTCAAGCGAGAAAGCAACAATCTCAAATTGATTGGATTAAATCTAAAATTGAGAAAGCTGAAAAAAGTGGTTTTACTCAAGATTCCAAAGAAGAAATATTATCACAAGCGAAGACATCTTTAAATGGCTAATTACAAGCTTAGCAATGTTGCAAAAGAAGATTTAATAAGAATATATCGCTATGGAGTGGAGCAATTTGGAGAGAAGCAAGCAGATAAATATTTCAACTCATTTGAAAGGATTGCACAAAGACCTTTTTCTTATGAATCAGTAGATTATATTAAATCAGGATATAGAAAATGTGTATCTGGTGTTGACAGTATATATTTTAGAGTAATAAATGAATCTGTAGAGATAATGACAATTATCGGAAAACATGATTTAGAGAAATTATAATATCATCCGTACGGACGTTGCACTGCAATGTCCGTACAAGGGCGTATTCAAATGAATGATATATATTTATTTTTCTTTCAAAAAATAAAGCCCAACCAAAGGCCCAACACTCAACAAAACAAAAACATACTCAATAGATATAATTTCTTGCATCAGACTAATCAATTGAATACTCACAATGGTAATAGCAAAGCCGATACAGTTTACAATGGTTAAAGCAGATCCCTTTAATTCGATCGGTGCATTCTGAGCGACTAGAGTAGAGAAAAGTGGAGAGTCGGCAATGACAAACATACCCCACAGCATTAAGAATACAGTAAAAAGAAATTGTGAAGATTGATAAAAGAGAAGTGGGGATATAAAACAGCAAGTGCAAGACAAAAGTAACACTAATTGGGCTGTTTTTTTTACACCAATTTTTTCAGAAATATAACCTCCAATGATGCAAGCGATACTACCAATTCCTATCACCAAGAAAGCATACAAAGAAGTGTTGGCTTCCACTTGATGTATAGTATTGTAAGCGATGATCATCAAAGGAACAAATGCCCAGAACGTATAGAGTTCCCACATATGACCGAAATATCCAAAGGCGGCACTTCGAAATTTCTCTTTTTTGAAAATATCAAATATAGCACTGAACTGAAAAGAACTTGAAGACTTCCGAAATGGCCCATCAGGTACGAAAAAGAAAATACTTAATCCACCAATCAAAGCTAAAACTGATGTTGATACTATCACATAATCCCATGGGAGACCACTTGTAAATACTTTTAACGCATGTGGGAAAGCAGTTCCTAATACCAATGCTCCCACCAAAAAAGACAATGATTTACCTAAGCCGTGTTCGAAATAATCGGCAGCTATTTTCATTCCTACAGGATATATTCCCGCTAAGAAAAAACCGGTCAGAAATCGAAAAAGAAGAAGAGTAGTGTAGGTATTACCATGGTAGACAATTCCTAGATTGAACAGACTTCCAAGCAGTGCACAAATAAAAAATACTTTAGAAGGAGAGAAACGATCGGTGATGGTAAAAATAGCGAATACCAATGTGCCTATGATAAACCCAAATTGAACGACAGAGGTAAGTGCTCCAATAGCGTTTTCATTCAATTGTAAAGTGGCCACGAGATCACTCATCACGGCATTACCTGCAAACCATAAGGAAGTGCAGCAGAATTGAGAAATGACAATGAGAGGGAGAATAAGTTTGTTGTTCATTTAGTGTTTGAAATTATATTGTATGGATGTATATCACAACATCCATACAATATAACTCAAATTTTATAAGTCTGTTTCTTTATTGGTCATCACTAAAGTAACTTTATTAAAGTTAGCGGCTGAATTGATGAATTTTCTAAACTGATCGTAGACTTCATGAGGGAATTTATACGTTTTGTACACTTCATCTACAGTGATAAATAACTTATTTCCTTCTAAGGTATAATCTGATTTGAAATAGGCTACTTCTTTTCCTTCTACCACTATCTTATTATCAATTTTGATACTTTCTAATCCTTCTAACTGATAACCTGCTGGAATATCAAGAGAGATCTCATGGTGATAGTTTGAAATTGTAGACATAACGATATCATGTACTCTTTCTTTTTCCTGATATAATTCTGATTGTTTACCAATCAACTTACCTATGGAGATCAAATATTCATTTCCAGCTCTCTCTACTAATTCTGGAGTAGTATACTCCACATTTATTTTGATGTAACTTTCGGGATCACTAGAAAGTTCGATATCCCTTCCTTCGATATCCCAGTTTTTTACTTCATAATTTTCATAAGCAGAAAGGATGACTTCCTTAATAAATTTTTCCTCAGATGACTTTTCATTATTTGAAAAAGCAGAACGGAAGGCAAATGATCTATACCCTTGAGAATAGTTTTGCATTTTTACATTTGGAAGTGAAAGATCATCAGAAAAATCAAGGCTTGCTTTCACTCCAATATGATTCACAGAATCACTTAAAAAACCTAAGTTGTCAAACTTACTGAAGTTTTTAGTCAGTTTTCTTTCTGCATTTCTATAATCAATAAACAATGCCTCAGAGTCCATTAAACCAGAATGAACAGGACCATAGCGCATATGATAAGCATCGGGTAATAAGAATTTCTCATATTTTGGGAAGTAGAAAAAGAGATCTGTAATATCATCCATAGAAGCATATCTTTGATCTACACGACCTTCATATCGATTACTCCCCATGACCAACTGATTATCAATTCCTAATTGATCAAAGCAATACATATATAATTTGATTATTCCTCTATAGTTACCATTACCGTTGGCTACAACTGATTTCGGGTTTTCTAAAAGTTCCCCTCCACCTTTTGCAACTCGAATAGTTGATTTTACCTTATTTTCTAATGCTTTAATTTTTTCTTCTTCAGAAATATTCATTGCAGCAATATCTTTTACATATTTCATCGCTACTTTTTCTGATTTTGGAGCGTTAAAACTGTTCAACATTCCATCGATGTAGTAGTTCCATGTAAAAAATTTAGTTCTAGAATTTCCATTACTGCTCAGTTTATGTTTAAACTTCATATATAAAGGATCCTCATAGGCATACTCTTCTTTAACAAAGGCAGGGATATTTTTTTGATTAAGTTTAATTACTCTAGGTAAGTCGTATTTCTTTTCAATACTACTGGATAAACCATTGTAAGACTTCGTTTTTATTGTCCACGTTTTAGGGTAGTACAATTTGATACTACAATCTAAAACTGGAATTTCTCTTTGCACTTTTTCGCTCCCATAAGGAACAATAGGCATTTTAATCGTGTAAATATATTCAGCTTCACCCCCCACTTCAAGTCCTTCTATGGCAAATATTTTTACATTTTGAATGCCCTTCACATTCTTAAGCTCTTTAATATTCTCTTTTTTCAACATAGTGATTTTGCCATCTGTGTTGATTGACCTCACTTTTAACTGAATAATTTCTGATGAAGATCGAATAGGAATATACACTCTGTTGTGTTTTTCAATGCCAGCATCAGAGTTTACATGCACTAAGCTATGAATGGTTTTGTAGGTATTCGCTTGATTATTAGTAATACGATGCTGTATGATGCGATGATCTTTTAAAACAACAGCTTCATATTCTTTATTTTCTTCTGAAATAGTAGCTAATTTAGGCTCTTTTTCCCAATCGTAATCTTTATACATTTTTGGGTCGTTTTGTCCAACAGCGTTAAGCGTAAAGACAGTCAGTATGAGCAAGATACTTTTTAAGGCTTTCATTTTATTGAGTTTTTGTTTGTTTAATAATGATATTCTCTTGGTTTATTTCGGATACTTCTTTTACAAAGCTATTCCATTCTGCAAAGTCAGATGGTGATAGCAAAAGGTAATCGGAAGTAAAGTTTCGAGAATAGACAATAGTTTGATCTTTTATTTGATACTCAGTTGTTATACTACCAAAAGAACAAGATTTTGATGTTCCCTTTGGAAGGTAAGAAAGTTCATAACCTTCAGGGATGTCGAAGGTGACAATGGAAGAGAATTGACGTTTGTATTCCTCTTCATAAGAGTGTATTCTTTTTTCTACATCTAATTTTTCTCCAATTTTAAGCTTATGTAAGTTTAAATTGATGTAGAATCGATTGCTTACATTTCTACAATAGTTGGGTAGTTGAAACTCAAAATTAATTCTACCCACTTTTTCACCTTTAGAAAAACCATCTACATTTTCAGAAGAGAAACTCACATTGTTTTTTCCAATATCAATAAAATCTCTAAACCCTTTAGTTTCATTTTTTAATTCGGATTTAAATGTACTCGCATAGTATTCCTCTTTGGCATAGCCAGTAAGTTGAGTGGTGTAGTTTCCTTTCAAGTCAGTACCATCCAAAGTGATGTGTGCCGAATCTATTCGAACATTTTTTTCTGCTGATATTTCTGGTACTACCTTAATTTCGTAAGTAGCTCCTTTTCCAATAAGGGCTTCTTTACCTTGGATCATGCTTGTAGGCATACCATAATCTGAAAACGGATTGGTCGCATCTAGGAATAAAGTAGTGTCATTTTCTGTAATACTACAAATCATGTGATTATCCGTCATGGTACATGGCATTTCCTCATAGGTATAAGGTTTAGCTCTTGTCCCAATCCAAGTGAGATGAGCATTGACATCCATCAATCTATAAAAATTATAAAGCAGGTTGGCCATATCTTTACAATCTCCATATCTTTTTGTGAGTACCTCGCTAGCACTTCTTGGAATAAACCCTTCCATACCATCTTCAAAAGCGATATATTTTATGTTTTTTTGGACCCAATAGAAGACCGCTTTTTTAGCCTCTTCTTTAGAAGATGTACCACTAATAATTTTGTCTAATTGATCTTGTAATAATTTCTCATCTTCTTTATCAATTAGACTGACTAATTTTGAATACCATCTATATAAATCATCCACACCCGAAGAAATTTGGTGAGTTTTTCCCTGATGTGTGTAAGATTCTATCAAGATTAAAATATGAGGAGAACTGTATGATCTAGAGGGACTATTTTTTTCAAATTTATATTCTTCAACATTGCTAAGCGTCCATGTATACGTAGTTTTATTCCCTTTTTTAGTTTCGGAAAAAGCGACATTATGATCTTCTACACCAAGTAATACAGGTTTTATCTTTACATTTTTATCGAATGTAACAGAGTATTCAGCATTTTCAACGAAATATCTATCTTGGAAATAAAAAGGTTTTATAAAATGAGCATCATAAATTTGTTTTGTGTACTTCATTTTACCAATAACTGATTTCGATAGCTGCGGATAAGTAAATTCAGTAGCTTTATAATCATTGTAAAAGATGCCTCTTTGGAGGATATCTCTTGTCGAATAATTTTTTACTTTAACCGATTTTGTCTTACCATTATTGGGAACAATAGAAGAGGCTTCTAATTGAGTGATTTTTTCGAATTTGGAATGGAATATCGATTCTAAAGAGTTTTGTTCGAAGTTATCAAAAAACTGTTTTTCTTCTTCGTTCTTTTCTAGAATGTGAATAAAACCATTAAGAAATCCAATAGTTAAATGAGTATTTTTCTTTTTATATATCACATCACCAGAAGGAGTGTTTGCAATACAAAAAGAACTCATTAATATTAAACTCAAAAGGCTTAATAAGAGACTTTTTTTCATTGTATTAAGAGTAAATTAGTCAAATTTAGGGTATGACAAGTTGTTTGCTTTAATAATAGATTAAATATAAATCTTTAAAAAATGAGGTGTTGATACGCCTTTCCTCATGTCAAAAATAATAATTTGATAGCTTTAAAAAAATAGTTGTACAAATTATATGTCGATCATTTGCTAATTCCATCTCATTCTTAGTAACTAATCTTCATTTTACACTTTAATTAGAAATCAACATTAGATTTTCACCTAATATTAAATCCATTTCATATACTTTGAACATTTTTTGATGTTGGTTGAGCATTTTTTGAAGTCCCTTATGCATCGGTTTCTTTTCCTTTGTGATATACTAAATGACTAAAATCGATATGAAAAAAAGGACTACAAAACTAATTTGTGGGTTGATCAGTCTACTCACTTTGTTGTCGGTAAATGTTTTTGCACAGGAACAATTACCTAGACCAACTCAAGAATTTAAAGGTAAAATCGGTAGAACATTTGCCGATTCTAAAGCAGATTATCCTCAGCCAGTAAAAGCAGCGAAAGGAGCTCCAAACATTATTTTGATTATGCTTGATGATGTTGGATTCGGACAAAGTTCTACATTCGGTGGACCAGTAGAAATGGATAATTTAGACAAGTTAGCCGATGAAGGTTTAACGTATACAAGATTCCATACTACAGGTATGTGTAGCCCGACACGTGCGGCACTTTTAACTGGTAAAAACCACCACGAAGCAGGTTTTGGTGTCATCTCAGAATTGTCGACTGGTTTCCCAGGATACAATAGTATTTGGCCAGACGATGCGGCTTCTATCGCTCAGATCTTACAAGGAAATGGTTACAGCACTTCGGTATTTGGTAAGTGGCACAATACGCCAACTTGGGAGGTGACTGCCAACGGACCATTCGATCGTTGGCCTACAGGTTTAGGTTTCGATTACTTCTATGGATTTAATGGGGGAGAAACAAGTCAGTTTGAGCCAGATTTATACAGAAATACAACTCCTGTAGATCAGCCTTACAGCCCAGAAGAGGGATATCACTTAACAGAAGATTTAGCTGATGATGCCATCCGTTGGATGAAAAATCAGAAGTCGAACAACCCGGATCAACCGTTCTTCTTATACTTTTCGACAGGTGCAGCTCACTCACCTTTACAAGCGCCAGCAGAGTTTATCGAAAAATATAAAGGCAAATTCGATAATGGTTGGGATAGCATGCGAGAGGAAACATTCCAACGTCAGAAGGAAATGGGAATTATTCCAGAAAACACAAAATTAACAAGCAGACCAGATGTATTGGAAGCATGGGATTCTTATACGGATGAGGAGAAAAAAGTGTATGCTCGCCAAATGGAAGTGTATGCTGGTTTCTTAGATCATACGGACTATTATATTGGAGAAGTATTAAAGGCTGCTCATGAACTTCCAGGGGGAGATAACACAGTAGTGATTTACATTGTAGGTGATAACGGACCATCAGCAGAAGGAAGTATGACAGGTACTAGTAATGTATACTTAGCTTACAATGGTGTTGGAGGTGAATCATTAGAGGATCAATTGGAAGAAATTGATGAGTGGGGTACTCCAAGCACGGAACCTCATTACGCAGTGCCGTGGGCTTGGGCAGGTTCATCTCCATTTAAATGGATGAAACGAGTACCTTCTCACTTTGGTGGTACAAGAAACGGTTTAGTTATTTCTTGGCCTAAAGGTATCGATGGAGCAGGAGAGAAAAGAACTCAATTCCACCATGTAGCTGATATTACACCTACAATTTTAGATATTACAGGTATTGAGCAACCAAAAAGAGTAAATGGTTTTGAGCAATCAGAAATGTCGGGTGTGAGTATGGCTTACACATTCAAAGAAGAGCACGCTAAAGGACAAAGATTGACTCAATATTTTGAAATTGAAGGTTCTAGAGCTATTTATCATGATGGTTGGGTAGCCTGTGCTTTCCATGGTGTACCATGGATGTTGACAGGGTCAAAAGGTTTTGATGATACTAAATGGGAGTTATATAACATAGAAGAAGACTTCTCTCAGGCAGTAGATTTGGCAGATCAATACCCTGAGAAATTAGAAGAATTGATTGCAATTTTTGAGTCGGAAGCAGCATCAAAAGATGTTTACCCTATGGATGACCGTTTTGTCGAAAGAATTGTCACTCCCGACCGTCCGTCGATTAATAATAAGCGAACTAAATTTACTTATTATGGTCAAACGGAAAGGGTAACAAATAATGCTTCCCCAAGAACACCAAGTAGAACGCATGATATCGATGTAAAATTAACTCATAAGAAAACAGACGAAGGAGTTTTAGTAACTGATGGAGGCTTCGAGTGTGGGTATTCACTTTATATCAAGGACAATAAATTGTATTACACATATAATTACTTTGATAGAAAGTACACGAACATCATTTCTGAGAATAAACTACCTGAAGGCAATTTAGAGATCAAGGTAATTTATGATCAAGTATCAGGCGTGAGAGGTGGAGCTGCGAAAGTGACATTAATGATCGGAGATAAAGAAATTGGATCAGGTGATATACCAAACACAGTTCCAGTACAATACAGTGCAACATCTACTTTTGATGTAGGTACGAACACAGGTTCTAGTCCATCGCAATTATATCATGGACGCTTTACTTATACGGGTGATCTACAGCTAGTAGAAGTAACTCTAAAGTAATCTGATAACAATTTAAGGTTGTCTCATATTCTTATGGGGCAACCTCTTTATTTCTCAACTGATTTGGAGTAATCTGATATTCTTTTTTGAAAGCAGTGCCAAAATGAGCCACTGATACAAAACCCAAATCCATACTTATTTCTGTGATACTTTTATCAGAATATTTAATTTGTTGATAGGCTTCCAGTAAACGATGTTGATCGAAAAATTTCATCACTGTGGTAGAATATACAGTAGAAAAATCTCTTCTCAATTTTGATACACTCAAGTGAAAATGCTTTGCAATTTCTTCTAATTTAGGCTTTTTACTGAAGTCTTCGAGAATATATTCTCTTACATCCAACATGTTTTTATAATCTTCAGGGTGAAGTTTAATATCGTCAATCTCATCAACTTTTTGATCCGATAAAGCAGTAAATAATCGGCCCAAAATTTCAAATAACCTGGATAAGAATATGGTCTTCTTTAATTTCTGATCATCATTAAAAAAAGTGAGTTCACGAACGATGGTATCAATTTCTGGGATAGAAGAAAAATATATATAGCTATTAAGTACTCTTTTTTTGAAAGTCTCAAAGTAGACGTCCTCTATGAACCATGTTTTCAGAAAATCAATAGGACACTTTACGGCGAACCACTCGTACCACACATTGGGTTGTAATTGATTATCGTACAAGAAATTCACATCATAAATAAAGATTCCCTTATTTACAGCTGCTTTCAAACTACTGTCTTCGTCAAATTTTGCTTGATATCCAATACGTATAGTTAGATAGTTTTCCTTATCACTTCCTGTACTTTGAAAAGCAAGCTTTTCCGTACATTTCAGTTTAATTAAGCCTACTATGATATCATTGGGGTAATTAAAATAGTCGGCCTTGCAATCTATTTTATCATTCTTGATAATCATAGATTCACCATCCCAATTTCCACCATAAATATCACTTAGATGTTTATAAACAGTTTGTGGAGAAATATCATTTCCTTCGTATATATGCATACATGAATTTACTAAAAAATGCCGATGAAAAAGAGTTTCTAAATATTCATTATGAATTAAGTAGAGGTGAGATGAGTGTTTATAATAAATGATCCCCCTTACTGTGGTTAAATGATTCAGATGGGTTTAATTCATTGAAATTAAGATTATATACTTTTTTAAGGTCAATTTGACATTTATTAATAATCCAAAATAAGAAAATTGCGTTGTTTGTTATAAATTAAACAATCATGAAATTTTTACGAGCAACTTATAGACTTTTTCGTATTTCAACCTGTACGATTTATTATATTATTTGGGGAAAATTACATTCTGCTAGAAGTGAAGATCCCGCTAAGGTGACCAAAAAAATGCTTAGAAATTGGGCGAAGAAATGCCTATACATTCTAAACTACGAGGTAAAAGTAATTAACCAAGGCAAGCTTCAGCCAAGAGGCATAATCATGTCGAACCATAGAAGTTATGTCGATATTTTTATACTTTTTTCTTTGTATCCATCAAGTATTGTGGCAAAGAGTGCAGTAGGAAAATGGCCTGGCCTGCGTTCTGCGGTAAAATTGGCCGATATGATTCTGGTCGATAGAGGTAACCATAACTCTCGACTGAATACCATGAAGGAAATCAAGGCAAGAGTAGAAAATGAGAAGCGTGTGGTATTATTCCCGGAAGGAGGGATAGGCGATAGTTATTACCCTCAAAAGTTTAAAGGAGGGAGTTTCCTTATTGCCTCTCAACTAAACGCTCCCATAACACCGATTACACTTTGGTACGAAGATCAAAATGATGCCTGGATGGGAAGTATTAGTTTTGTTAGACATTTTTATCAGCAAATGGGCAAAAAGAAAAGCTTTGCCACCATCAAAGTACAGCCTCCTGTACAAAATGATGATCACAAAGCTTTATCGAATGAGGTATATGATGTGATTTATCAGTCGGTAAGTGATTTTGATCATCTTCAAAAAGACAACAAACAGATTGCTTGATGACCTTGCTTTTTCCTAGGGTTGAAACCCTAGGCTTGGAATAATTATATCTGTCCCGACTTAAGTCAGGAAAGATTTAGACAATACTTTAGTGTTGTTTAAAAAAATATTACCAGCCTCAGACTTTAGTCTGGGGTATTGGGGTATTTAATTATATCTGTCTCTAAATGATTAATTATATTAGAGGTGATCTCTCCAAATTACTTAAATCCAATCTTTTTAATATGTATCTGCATCTTTAAAAATCTGAGACTTTTGACCTACTTCCGTCCAAAACTCAAAACATTTTGGATGATTTGCTTTTTCATGATATCACTATCTAATTTCTAATAATCTTGTAGTTCCACCCTTTTTTCCTATTGTATCCTTTGAAAAAATTGGGGGATATTATCCCAGCAACAAAAATAACAGCAAAGGGGATGGTGTTGCTCACCATTTCTGTAGTACTTTCACCATTATATGAATTCATAGACAAAGCTACAAGTGACAACGTTCCGCCAAATGCTATTAAAGGAGCATTTTGAAGAAACATCCAACCTCTTGGATTGCGTTTGATTTTTCGAATATCACTAAGAAGAATGATTTCATCTTTTATATAAATATCATTTTCAGAATAGAAGCTTATTGGACCTTTTATTACTCTTCCATCAATCAGTTTTACCTTTACTTTCTTGAACTCCTGAATGTATTTTACTTTACCTTTTTGAGGGTTAGAGATTTCTAGTTGTACTTGAGAGTATGTTGTTTGTATGAATAAAAGAGAGAAGAGTATTAGTAATAGCGCTTTCATATTAGTTGTTTTTGCTTTAAGCTCAAAGTTTAAAATTTTGTTGATATTTTCCTAGGTTTGAAATAATTATATCTTTCACGACTGAATTCTGGGTAGAAATAAACAATACATTATTGTTGTGTAAAAAATACAAGCCCCTGACTTCAGCCAAGGACTTGTATTTTTTTTTATTAGTAAATATATATTGTTTGTAGTTATCTACTCTACCAAAACAGCATCCGAAGGATACCACTCTCCATCAAACCAAGGTTCTAAAGGACCATATAATCTAAAGATGGTATTCCAACCTTTACCTGGAACAGTTTGTATCCAGTTGTTTTCCATACCTTTTGGTGCTTTTGGACCAATGTAAATGTCCCAGCTACCATCTTCATTTTGAACCAACCCCTTTTTATTATTGTCAATGCCAGGGAATCTTTGATCGGTTTGCAACATCGAACGTGTTTGATTATCGTAGATGGTAAACGACCAGAAGTCTTTCATTGGAGGATTGGCAGGGATGTGGAATTTATACGTTTTGCTTCCATCAAAAGTATTTCCATCTTTATCTGAATAAGCAATAGCATATTGCGACCCTTTACCAATAATTTTCATCGACATGGCAGGAGTAATACCCGTTGCATAAAAGTGGAAAGCACTTCTTGCATCTAATAATCGAACTCCATTATGTTCGAATAAGTAACTCTTATAAGCCAATGGATTTAACCATTGTGTTCCTTTAAACTTGTATAAATATTCGCTTCTAGGTTTTGCCATTTGTGTTCTAACAATGGCACTACCTAATTTTGAGGCTTCTTTTAAGATCGCTTGCATTCTTGGATCAGGATTGAAAGGTTTGCCCTTTTCAATTCCTATTGCAGCAAGAGTACCTAATAGTTCAGGATTTTCAGCAGCTGTTGGTTCAGATTGAACTACTGCATTAATCTCTTCATAGATTCTTTCATCCATTCTGTGAATTGTATTGATTTCTTTGCCAGAAACATTCACAAAATTCATTTTTGGTTGATTATCCTTTTGAGATAATGGATATACTTTAAAAGTCTTTTTAGTCGCTTGTACAGCAGGTTGTGGGTCTCCATTTTTTTGGAATCCTCTCCAAATGACCCAATGACCATATGTTTCTGCTTGTTTTACAAAATATCCTTTAGGTACATCACCTTTATAACCCGGAGGTAAAATCAAGAACTTGCCACCCTTAGATTTATCTGGACCAAGACGGCCGAAGTCGGCTACATATTTAAAATAGTGATCATCAATAATACCCAAAACATCTGGAGGAGTTTCAATCACCATAGGTTCATCTCCTAGTTCCAACCAAGAACACATGTATACTGAAGTGGTATTTGCAGTAAGGAAAAAAGATTTAGAATCCATTAATTCCTCAAAAATAAGGACGGTTTGGTTGGCTGGACCATACTCTAGAATACCACGTTTCATGGCTTCCATAGAAGCAATGTGAATGCCTTTTGTGTAGGCATCGACTGCGTTGACTAAATCTAGGTAATCATAGACTTTGTCTGCTGTTTTTGGTTTAGGTACTCCATCGAAGAACGATAATTCTCCTAGAGTTTCAGTTATAATTGTATTCGGACTTTCAATTCCTGATGGAATCTGAGTCGTCATTTTCATTTTGGGAGTTTGAACAGCTTTATCATTTGATTGATCGTTTGTAGACTGTTCGCAACTTGAGAAAATAGTTCCCATCAATAAGATGGATAACAGGTGTTTGTAGTTAAACATTTTCGGTATATGTTAATTGTTTGATAGTGAATATAATCTATTTTTAGCATACGAAATTAAATTTCAGCTATTAATTTAGATTTATACCAAACATAGTTTTTAAATCTTACAAATTATCTGATATAAACCTTACTTGATCTTTTCAATATCATTCAACTCAAAGCTACCATCGAATACTCCTTTTTGGGGACCATAGAATCTAAATAGTAAGAAGAATCTTCTTCCTTCTACTGTAGGTAACCAATTCGCTTCTTTTCCTTTTGGTGCTTTTGGTCCAAAATAGATAGTTGTACTTCCATCTTTATTTTTCTTCACTTTGCTCATATTAGAATCGATCGTCGCTTTATCAATTTCTCTTTGATACGATGCTGTTTCTAAATCGTAGGTAGTTACTGCCCAGAAATTATCAACAGGCACATTTGCAGGGACTACTAATTTATAATTGCTGCTTCCATCCAACCATTGTCCATCCGTCGTTTCGGCAAGGTCTAAGTAGAAAGTAGCCGAGCCATAATTTTTGATACTTGTAATAATCGCATAGTACAAAGATCCTTTTGCGTTATAATCAAAAACGGATGGGTATTCATACGTCCAATCGGTCTCGAAAGCACCTGGAGGAACTAAAACACTCCATTTTTTACCTTCATACATCCAAGGATTCAATTCCCTGTGGTATTGGTTGATCATATACTCTAATGCCTTTGGTGCTGCTTCAGCAAATAATTTCTTTTCTTTTTCCGTAGGTTGGAAAGGTTTGTTTTTCTCAATCCCCAATTGCTTAAGTATCCCCATAAAAGCTAAATTCATGTCTTCTACAGGTTCTTCTTGAATGAATGCATGGATTTCCTCATAAAGTGACTCATCCATTTTTGGAGTACATTCTAACATTTTGTCATAGACATCCACATAATTCATCTTTGGAGGATTGGCCGCTTCAGATAGTGGATACACTTTGATTTTCTTAGTGATAGCAGTTGCTTTGGCTAAATTTTCTTCTGAAGCATTTGCGATGATTGGTCTTAATACACAAAAACCATTGTTTGTTCTTTGTGTATAAGTATAAGCTCCTGGAATAAGAGGTCCATTGTATCCCTCAGGTATCAAGACATATTTACCTCCATTCCCTTTGTCTCTGCCTTTTGCTCCAACATCGTCGATAGGTCTTTGCCATGCATCCATGATGGTCCCGAAAACACCTACACCATCTTCGGACTTAGGAAGTTCGATTACAATAGGTCCGTCTTGTATATTCCAATAAAAATGAATGTATGGAGTGGTATTGTTTGGTGTAGCGGTCTGAAACTTCCAATTCTGGATTTTAGAATTATAAGCAACATCATTATAATCCACACCATTATCATGTAATGCATCACGATAGGTTTTGAAATTCATAAAAGGCATTGCCCAAACAGCCGTTTCAATGGCTCTATATTCGAATAATTCATCTTCAAATTCCTGACTTTGTGCAAAGCTATTTTGAAGAATAAAAATAAAAGCAAGTAAAAAGAGTAAGGATGATTTTTTCATTTTGATAGATGTTTAATGTTAAACATGATTGAGTGTTCATTTTCTAATATCTTACTATTAAAAATGTCACTATTTTCATTAAAATCATTTGATATGTTTCGGTAGAGTGCTTTTTTATTTAGTTTGAAATGAAGAGTGTTTTTTCGTGTTTTGTTTTTGGTTAATATTAAACTAAGCAAGGTTTTGCATGCCAATATAATAGTAAAAAATACGTTTTTACAAAAGCTTAACTATTTAATTTCAATAATTAAACCGATTTAACAACTGTCGCCCGTATACTAATTTAAACTATGTTCAAAAGTGACAAATAGATAAGAACTAAACTCTTCTATGAGGATATTTCTGCAGCGAACATTTAACTAAAACCGATTATCAAATTATCATTAAAGAAACTACATTATGAAGACGATCTATACCAAATCAATCCGATTAACATTGTTTCTATTGAGTATTTTTAGTTTTGCTAATGCTCAAGATGTCACAACAGTTACTGCTACAGACGACGAAATTAGTCAGAATTTAGACTTAGAAGTTGTAGCGGCTGTGTTTGGTGAATCTAAGGATCTAGAAGACTTCGAAAATAGATTGAACGATCCCGAGAAACAAATCTCAAATCTAGATTTAAATAATGATGGGGAGGTGGATTACCTTAGAGTAGTCGATACTTCCAAAAAAGATACACACGTTGTCACTATTCAAGCAGTAATTGGTCAGGATCAATACCAAGACGTTGCTGTTATTGATGTTGTGAAAGACGAAAAAGGGGAAACTCAAGTTCAGGTGGTAGGAGATGTGTATATGTACGGTTCGAATTACATTGTTGAACCAGTATATGTTCACCGTCCAACTATTTATGTATGGTTTTGGGGACCTTATTACCACCCATGGAGATCGCCTTATTACTGGGGTTATTATCCTCCATTTTATAGACCTTGGAGACCTTATCCGGTACCTTATTATAGAAATAATGTAAGGGTGAATATCAATATTCATCATAGACATACCTACAGACACACCACTGTAAGAAGGTCTCATAGAGCGGCGAATATGCAGAAGAAGGCGAGAAGAATGGACTATGCGAAGCAATATCCAAACAAGTCGTTTGATAAACGTCATAAAGATATTTCTAATGCGAGTCAGTTAAAGCCGGTAACATCAGATAACAAGGTGAAAGATAAAGCGAATCGACCTACTACTTCTGATAACAAAGCAAAGGACAAATCTACTCGTCCGGCTACATCAGATAATAAAGGAATGGATAAAGCTAACCGACCTTCTACTGCTGATAACAAGGCAAAGGACAAGTCTGTAAAACCGAGTCAGCCGACTACTTCAGATAAATCAAACAAGCCGGTAACAAACGACAAGGTGAGTAAAGATAAATCTGAGAAGCCTGCTCAGCCATCAACAAATGATAGAAAGGCGAATTCTTCGAATTATAATACGTATCAAGAGAAATCGACTAGGCCGAGTACGAATGATCGAAGTGTATCAAAAGATAAGGCGACAAGACCGGCTTCTCCGAGTACTAATGATAAGAGAACAGGAAAAACGTCTACGGGTCGACAAGTACAGAAGGATTGGAAAACGTCTTCTCAGAAATCAGGTAATAAATCGAATGTTCAGAATAATAAGGTGAGTGTACCGAGTTATAACTACCGGAACAAAACAAATAACAAAAATAGTAGTTATACAAAACAGCAATCACCTTCGAACAACAACCGAAGTTCTTCGAACGTGAACAAGAACAAGTCGACAAGGCCAAGCACGAACAATAAGTCAAATAGTTCGATGAAGAAATCGTCGACAACAAATAGAAGTTCAACCACGAGACCTTCTAACATGAATAGATCGAGTAGTAATACGAACAAATCGTATAACCGCTCCACAACGACATCGCCTTCGAGATCGACTACGACTCGTCCGGCGACTCGAACAGCTTCACCCTCACGATCGAGGAGATAGTTAGTTCAAAATTTACAAAAAAAAGAGCCACCCCATATGGAGTGGCTCTTTGTTATTACTATTGTTTAACCATTTGGTTAAAATTTTAAATAAACATTTAATTAAGTTAATTTCTGTAACTAAAAATCGATTTAATTAGTATTCTAAAACATAACAATTGCTTTCAATACTTATTGAAAAGTTACTATACTACAACATATTCAATCTCTAAAGTTGAATACATTACTTATAAAATATGAAAATGAACGATCTTAAAACTTCGCCTACTATTGATCAAGCTAAACCCGTTCAACGAATAGAATTTCTTGATTATCTTAGGGTGATTTCAATTACAATGGTATTAATGGTGCATGCCATTGAATTATTCTATTTAGCAGTAGACCATGTTTCCATAAAACCTGGAGACGAATTTTGGGTGACTTATATGAGTAGCCCTCTACGAGCATGTGTTCCTTTATTTGTGATGGCTTCAGGGTATTTATTGGTTCCTGTAAAAGCATCATCAAAAGAATTTTATACCAAACGTTTTACTAGAATTCTTGTGCCTTTTGCTGTGTGGTCGGTGTTATATGCTGTAGTTCCTTATTTCTTTGGAGCCGATACTTTTGCAGTGATGCAAACAAAGTTGACGACCCTATTACATAATTTCAACTTAGAATCAGGACACCTTTGGTTTATTTATATGCTTGTGGGCGTTTATTTATTCTTGCCAATTATTTCCCCTTGGTTAAAGAGTGCCTCAAAACGTTTTATAGAATTTTATTTAGTATTATGGTTCCTATCAAGTTTCCATCATTATTTAAAATTGGCATTTCCTGATGGTGTCTTTGGTGAAGTTTTCTGGAACGAATTCCATTCACTTTGGTATTTTTCGGGTCACTTAGGCTTTGTGGTCTTGGCCTTTTATTTCCGAAAGTTTGTGCATTTAAATCATAAGCAAAGTAGAATTATAGGCTTGATCATTTTTGGGATTGGCTATGCGATTACAGCTATTTTATTTGGTCACTTTGTTTCTCAGACCAAAGAGATTTATTTAGTCGAGATGGCTTGGAGATTCTGTACACCAAACGTTATTTTGATGACGATCGGCTTATTTATGCTGATTAGAACTATCAACATAAAGAATGAAAAAGTATATAGTGTAGTAAAAGAATTATCACGATTAAGTTATGGGGTCTATCTTTCTCACTTATTCTTTGTGGGATTATCTTGGACGTACATTGTTCAGCCTTTAGGTTACTCTACTCCAATATCTATTTTATTGGTAACAATATTGACATGGGTGGCTAGTAATGTATTGGTGAAAATTCTTTCTTACTTACCAAAGAGTAAATATTTTATCGGATAGTATAAAGTCATCATCATTTAATGAGTCTAAGGAGTACGAATTTCTTAGACTCATTTTTATTTATCGACAGTTAAGCGACTTATCATTTCATCTGAAAAATGCCTTTAGATTTTTTCTAAATTACTTATCCCTTTTCAATTCACTTTGTATATTTGCATTGCTCTTAATTTAAGCACACCCTAATGATGAACAAACTGAACATATCAGTTACTTTTTTTCTAGCATCGATCGTATTTCTTCAGACGATTTATGGCCCATTGGTTTATATGGACTTTAAAATGCGTCAGGATTTTTATGCGAACGTTTTGTGCTTGAACAAAAACCGAACAGACCTTCCACAGGTTTGTGGGGGGCGATGTCAGCTAAAATCTAAGTTAGCAGAAGCTACTACAGAGACAAGTAGTAGCGAAAAGGAAAACTCTCTGAAAGAAGTGGTATCTGAACCTCTTTTACTTTCCATTTTTATGTTTTCTGATAAGGGTACAATGGATAATATCCACCAATTGCCTCTTTTAGTGGACGAAACAGTGGATGGGGACTTTATTGCTTCGATTTTCCATCCTCCCATCGTCTAATTCAACTCCCTATACGACTTTTTAAACATCATTTTTATGGTAGGGACGACTATGTCCAATAGTCAGACCTTATATTTTTTGAGATAATCGTTTTTTATCTCCAGGTCGTTACACCCTTTATTTTTTACATCATTTCATAACCATCTTTCTGGGCTATTGAATTCGTACGTTTTAAAGCGTATTCAAAAGTGATAGTAGATCGTTATGTCCAAATAAAATAGCAATGAAAACGCAATTTTTAGGTGCTCTTCTTTTGATTTTGAGCATCACTTCTCTTCATGCCCAAAATTTAGTCATCAAAGGTTTAGTACAAGATGATTTATCAAAAGATCCTTTGATAGGTGCGGTAGTGGTTAATCAGAAAAACAATAATTATACAGTCACTGATGCCAAAGGAAATTATACTTTGGAAGTAGATTATGAGGATATCATTCTTATTAAAATGCTTGGCTATACCACCCTTTCAATCAAAGCAAAAGAGGTGGGTGAAACGATTTCAATGCAGCAAGATGATTATGTATTGAATCAAGTGATTGTTTCTGCAAGTAGAGATGCCCAAAAGAGGGAGGAAGCACCCATGGCCATCACTTCTATTGGAGCAACAATGTTGGAAGAATCAAAAGTACAATCCTTAGAACAAGTCATCAATAAAGTGGCAGGTGTTGTGATGGCTGACCTTGGTAGCGAACAACACATGATGGCTATTCGACAACCGATGTCGACCAAGAGTTTGTTCTTGTATATGGAAGATGGACTTCCGATTCGTCCAACAGGTATTTTTAACCACAATGCTTTGAATGAGATGAACATGGCAGTTGCTCAAAATATTGAAGTGATTCGAGGTCCAGCTTCCGCTTTGTATGGGTCTGAAGCCATTGGTGGAGCAATCAATATTATTACAAAAACACCTTCTTTAGTCCCGACAGCTAAGGTGCAGTTAAGAGGAGATTCTTATGGATATCAAAGAATTGATGCCGTAGTAGAAGGATCAACTAACGATGGAAAGTTAGGTGTTAGTGTAGGTGGATATTCTGCAAAAAGAGAAAATGGGTATTTAGATCATAGTGATTTTGATAAAACAATTCTTTCAGCTGTGCTTCAATATCAAGTGAATGAAAGCTTAAAATTAACATCAAATACTACTTACATGAAGTATTATTCTGATATGGGTTCTTCTTTGGATAGTACCTCATTTTATGATAGAGACTTTACGTCACTTCATAACTTCACTAAAAGAGAAATCGAACTTTGGAGGTCAACATTTACAGTAGATAAGGTGTGGAGTGAAAATAGTAAAACTGTAGCAAAAGCCTTCTTTAGAACCAATACTTTAGGACAGATTCCGAGTTATAGAATCAAGAATGATTGGGGAAATCCTGCAGTGGCAAAAGGTGAAGTAAATGAGAGTTCTTTCCAAAGTTATGGCGGAGTGATTCAACATAATCAGAAAATTCCTTCTTTGAAAACAACCATTAGAATTGGGGCAAGTATCGATTATAGTCCAACGGCATTCTGGGCCAATTATATTGATGTTGATCGAGATGAAACAGGTCGTTATGTGGGTTATACTGAAACAGATTCGGTATTATCAGATTATCAAACCAACTTATTAAATACGGGTTTGTATGCTCAAGTTGAGGTGAACCCTGTAGATCGTTTATTTATTACTGCTGGAGTTCGTTCGGATCACTTTAAGTACGATTATAAGAACAATTTAGACGAGAACGCTTTTTCAGGAGCGCCTAATTCCATCAACTATTTTAATGCAGTGACTCCAAGAATTGGAGCGACCTATACCTTGTTAAACGGGTTAGGATTTTATGCGAACTATAGTGTTGGTTTCATGCCTCCTCAAGTATCAGAATTATATAGGGGAGTGAAAGTACCTACTTTAGAACCATCATATTATAACAATGCAGAAGTAGGGTCTTGGTATGAATTACCAAAAGGTTTGGGTTACCTAGAATTAGCATATTACAACATGAATGGGGAAAACGAAATCGTTTCTGTGTTGCAAGACGACGGTTCTTATGAGAACGAAAATGCAGGATCTACTAATCATGAAGGAGTTGAAGCGGCCTTGCATTTCAAACCAATTGCACAGCTTTTCTTAAGAGTAGGAGGAAGTTATGCAGAACATACTTTTGAGCAGTTTGATACTGGAACTGAAGACCTTTCAGGGAATACGATGGCCAATGCACCAAATTGGGTAGCAAATATGGAATTGACCTACAAACCTAAATTCTTAAAAGGATTTAGAGCTGCATTGGAATTCCAAAAAGTGAGTGAGTATTACATGGATAATCAAAATACCAAAAAATATGAGGGCTACCATTTGTTTAATTTACGTTTCGGGTATCAGTTTAAAGGATTCGATACTTGGGTAAATATCATGAATGTAACAGACGAGTTGTATGCCACAAGAGTATCAAAATCTGCTTGGGGAGAAAATTACAACTTAGGTGCACCTCGTACTTTTCAAATTGGTATCGGATATACAATTAGCAAAAACAAATAACCAATGAATTTATATCAACTGCATAGAAAGTTAAGCTTAATCGCTTTATTACCTGTTTTAGCTTGGACGTTGAGCGGAGTAATGCACCCTTTGATGTCGAATTTTAAACCAAATGTAAAACAACGTTTGGCAATCAATACAGATGTGAAGGAATTGGATGATCAAGCACTTTCGATCGATTCAATCATGACGCTACACCACTGGGAAGACATTCAGTCTTTCCGGTTGGTACTTCTCGATTCTACTCTTTTTTATCAAGTAAAAAGGGAGAACAAAAATATCTATGTAAACCTACTTTCTGGAGAGGTTCTTCAAAATGGAGACCTTACCTATGCCACTTATTTAGCAGGTTTATATTCAGAAGATGATGCCTCAAAAATCACTTCTATAGAAGAGCAAAAGGAGTTCTCTAACGAATATGTAAAAATTGCGAGAATACTTCCGGTATATAAAGTATCCTATCAAAGAATGGATGGGTTAAGGGTATTTATTGATGTCAATACCGATCAGATGACCTATGCAACCAATCATATTCGAAGTGTTTTCCAACAATTTTTCTTGTGGGCACACAGTTGGACGTTTTTAGATTTTAATACTACCTTCCGTTTGATGGTGTTAGGTTTATTTATCAGTATTACTTTTGTGGCAGGGGTGACCGGAATTTTGGTGTACACTAAGTTTAGGAAAATGTATCAAAAACAAGATACTTCTCGAATTCCTTGGCAAAGAAGATTGCATCGATCGTTAGGTATCGCTTTATCCTTCACTCTTCTGTTGTTTGCTTTAAGCGCCTTTATGCACATGCTTCCAAAATACAATGCATTAGATAAGACGTCGTATAAAAGTGATATTTCTTTTTCTAAAGAGGAGTTGAAAAAAGAGGTTGATTTTCCTAAAGGATGGTTGAACTATCAGCCGGTTAAGGTGAATGACCATCCTTATTATCAAGTACATTACAAGAAAGGGAGAGCCGTTTCTAAAAGATATTTTGATGCTAATACCGGAGAAGAGTTGATGCAAGGAGATAGTGTGTATGCGGTTCAATTGGCAAAACAGTACAGTGGACTTTCAGAGGTGAAATCAATCACTTCTTACTATAAATTTGAAAACGAATATGGCTTTATCAATAAGTTGTTGCCTGTTCAAAAAGTACAATTTGTTGGTGAAGGAAATCCACGTTGGTATATCGATACAAAGACAAGTTTTGTAGGTGCTATTATCGAAGATAAAGCGGCCTTATCGGGATTTATTTTTGCCTATTTTCATAAGTATCATCTATTTGATTTTCTGGGAAAAGGAGCTAGAGATACGATTATGTCCACTTTTGCATTAGGGAATTTCTTAGTTGCTCTTTTAGGATTTTGGATGTATATCAATATCAAAAAGAAGAAGAAAAGAAATAGAAGAAAAAAGGAATTTGTGATCTAATATTTAGCCATTGGTTTGTACTTATATTGATGATAATCTGAGTACAAACCAATTTTACATATGTCTTATTTCTTCAAACTTATGAATGAAAATATCTTCGATATAATTCAGTTCTTTTTTGTATTTTAAATCTGATCTTGTCGCAAAATGTAAGGTGTTTTCTGTGGCTACTTTACCTTCCCAAACCAATTTGATTTTACCTTCTACGATATCTTTTTTGCATAGAAAATCTGGTACCAATGCCATCCCTTCTGCTTGATATAAACATCGAATAATTGAGCTAATATTAGGAAGGATATAATTGGGTTTAAATACTGGTTTTTTTCCTAAATTTTCGAACCAAAAGCGTCTAAAATGCTCCATTTCATTAGAGGCACTGTACCAAGTTTTGGATTGAAGCACTCCATCCAATTCTTTCCAATTGCCTTCTTCAATTAGTCGATCGATCTCAGTGGTATCGACATTGTTTCCAGCGACTAAAACAATTCTTTCCTTGGCAAAGGATGTATAAGTCACCAAAGCCTTTTTGGTATCAGGAGTTTTGGGTGTAATGACTAAATCCAGCAAACCATTACTCAAATCTTTAATGAGGTCGATATGACTTCCGAACTTGGCAATTAAATCAAATTCTAAATCGGGCACTTTGTTTTCCAAAACCAATTGAAACATTTCAGAACACATGCCAATATGTACCGATGGTTTTCGTTCCTTGGAAGATCGGCGAAAATGCTGTTCAGCCTTCTCCAATTTAAGAATTGAATTGATGATGTATTCATACAAAAACTTCCCTTCCTCAGTAGGAATCATTTTACGAGTAGTTCGTTCGAAAAGCTTTTTACCAATATAGGCTTCTAAAGCATTTAAGTGGACACTTACCCCAGGTTGAGAAGAATAAAGTGCGTTGGCAGCCTTTGTTAGTGTTCCATTTTCATAGACTTCTTTGAAAGTTCTATACCATTCTAAATTGACCATAATATTATCTATTAAAATATTAATACAAAGGTATGAAATGTATTATTTTTATGATAGTAAAGAGTGCTGTACTTTTGTGTCATATTAAAATAATCAAAGACATGAAAAATATATTTATAATTAACGCCGCACACCCATTCGCTCATTCAGGAGGAAGATTTAATAAAACATTGCTAGAGTTTACCAGTAATTATTATTCATCAAAGGAAGATATAGAAGTTAGAACAACTCAAATAGGGGACGAATATGATCCAATGAAAGAAGTTGAAAACTTTAAATGGGCCGATGTTGTCATTTATCACGTTCCAATTTGGTGGTTCCAAGTACCTAACGGGTTTAAAGAATATATTGATCAAGTATTTACAGCCGGACATCAAAACGGTATTTATAAACACGATGGAAGAAGCCGTAAAAATCCGGATATTAATTATGGGACAGGAGGGATGTTACAAGGGACAAAATATGTGTTGACTACTAGTTGGAATGCTCCTCATACAGCCTTTACCATGGAAAATGAGTTCTTCCAACAAAAAAGTGTCGATGAAGGAGTAATGTTTGGTTTCCATAGAATGAATGCTTTTACAGGAATGGAATTGGTAGATACACATCATTTTTACGATATGGAAAAGAATGCAGACGTTCCAAAAGAATTAGAAAAATATAATCAGTTTTTAGAAGAGTTGAGTTTCTAGAGAATGATGAAAAATATAAAACCCCGCAATGTTTTTTGTGGGGTTTATTCATTATAGAATAGATCTTTCGCTGATTTGAGTGATTTCTTACCCTCTTCATATAACTTCACATCATTAAATGCTTCGGTTAAATTTTGAATGGCTTTACCTTTTTCCTTATCCTCTACCTCTTTTATGATATCTATATAGTCTAAGCTCTTTAAAAGCTCCATAAAAAAAGGAACTCTTTTATCATCAATATCTAATATAACTTTCATAATTATTTTCTTTTATACACAAATATACGATTTAATCTTTGGATGAGTTTAATTACAATAAGTTATAATGTTAGTATAATATTGAAATTCATAGCAATAAGTAATATTTGAATTAGTTACTCTTTGGGACAGGCACCTCAATAAAAGGAATTGTCACAATAAATTGTAATACATTAATATTAGAACTTAAAGAGACATTATCGCTAAAACTATTTGATAACCCCATGACATATCTCAATCTTAAATCGAGACCTTTTCCTTCCCGAACTTTTCCAAAACTTTTGACCACCTCAAAAGCCCAATTATAATTCACACTTCGAAAAGAGTTTTTGATATCCTGATTTATGGTCGCTTCATTCCCATTTTTTAGATCTAATTCTGTTATTTCCGTTGCCTGATTTAAAAACGAAAATTGTGGGCCAGTACCAAAATGCCAACTATCCGATACCGAATATCGCACTAAGATAGGGACATCAAAATATCTGACCGACCAAGAAGTATTGATTTCTGAAATTAGTGAATCGGCGAAATTGGGAACAGGTAATATCTTAGGAGTATTTCTTCGACTACGATCACTGATCATTTTAAATTCAGCTACCAATTGAAACTTATCAGATATCTTGGTATGTGTACCCAATCCAAAGTTCCATCCAATCTGTACATCTCCAGGGGCATTCTGATAAAAAGAAGTATTTGCCCCAACATCTAAACTTAAATGGAAGTTTTCTGAAGCTACTTTATCTCCGAAGATGAGTACAAGTATGGCGGCTTGACCGTTGCAAATAGTTGTGCTAAAAATAAAAAAGAGTAAAGTAATTGTTAAGTTTTTGATGTTCATATCAAAATGTTGATTTTGGTGAAATGCCGTGTTTTTGGTATTACTATTTTAAATACATTTTAATTTAGGGAAAATAAAGATCAATTAAAATTTATTCAGTATCTGTCATTATCACAAGCATACAAATTAAATTTTGCTACATCTTTTCTACTTCATGCAACAATATCAATAGTTTACCTCAATTCTGATGATTAACTTTGTAATACCAATAAACCTAACAAAAATGCAGTATTCAAGACGACAAATAATCAAACAACTTTTTACCTCTTTTATCGGATCCACATTAATTCCACAATCTATTTTTTCTATGGATGATTTTACAAAAAAGTATATCGACAACATTGGTCTTCAGCTTTGGACGGTAAGGAATGAGCTTTCAAGAGATTTAACAAAAACATTACAAAGCATTTCTGATTTTGGTTACCAACAGTTGGAAGGAATGAATCTTCCTCAAGTGATGTCCATAAAAGATCAAGCAAATGATGTTGACTTAGAAATTAGAAGTACTTTTTTCCAATGGACTTATCTCACCAATAATTGGGAATTGGCCAACTCCAGAGGAATTCAGAAAATAAAAGGAGTAAGCGATGTGGAATCCTTAGTAGAACTATCCCATAAACTTGGACTGAAGAACCTCACTTTTGGATATCTCTTCCCAGAAGAACGATCAGTAGAAGATTATAAAAAATGGGTGGATGCACTTCATAAAATGGGAGAGTTGTGTCAGCAAGCTGATATTACATTATCCTATCATAACCATGCGTTTGAGTTCAAAGACGAACAAGGAATAACTCCATTTCAAGTACTTGTCGACCGATTAGATCCCGAATTAGTGAAATTTGAATTAGACGTTTTCTGGGTGAAAGCGGCAGGGTTGGATCCTTTAAAAATGATGCAACAACTTGATGGAAGAATAAGCCACCTTCACCTAAAGGAATTAAAGAACACCAATTATATACAATTTGATGATCAGACGATGCCACACGAACAATTCGTGGCTTTAGGAGAAGGGATAATTGAGTTCCAATCCATATTAAAAGAAGCCTCAAGACAGAAAATCAAAAGTTGTTTTGTAGAGCAAGATCATGCAGAAGCACCTCTAGAAAGCATCCAAAAGAGTATCAATTTTCTTAGAGAAATCACCTAAAAAATCACTCATTAAACTCCTGCAATTCATCTCTGATATTCTTAGGAAAAGTCTTCTTCGCCAAATACAACTCCTTCACTTTTTCATCTTTATTGACAGTTTCATCCAAATAATAGATATAATTGAGGTGTAAATAATAGATCAGAATACGATTGTAAGTATCCAGTGACTCGTCTTTAATCATACTCAACATTTCCTGTTCAATATCTTCTTGATATTTCGTCTCTGCCAAAGCACGCCCTAATCGACGAATACTCCCATAATAATGTTTGGGTCCACAGTTTTCTACTCTTAGAGTGATGCCCAATAGCAAATCCTTAACATTAAAATTGAGCTCCTCTAACTCTTTGATATAGGTATTTCTAGCTCCTTGTGCATAACTACCATCCGACATTCTTGAAAAATTATCGTTCATGATATCCATATGTGCTCTCAAGAAAATTTCCCAGTTGATTGTTTCTGCAGATAGTTGTGCAATCTCGAAGGCATGATCCCTTGGGCGAGAATCCATAGAACATTGTCCCCAAACTTCTCTGCTTCTTTTTAGTTGAAGCTCTGTTTCTTTGGAGTAGTATTGACCAACCAATGCTTCAAAACTTTCAGTTGAACCACCCTCTGTTAGTCCTTCATTAATAGCCTCCAGTAAATATTTTTGGAACTCTGATCGCTGACTATTTTGTTCCCTTACTATTTTTTGTTCTTCAAGGTATTCATTTCGCCTAATACCAAATTCTTTATACGTTTCCTTTTTGCTTTTTTTTGGGTAATCAGGTAAACCAGTATCGATAAACTGATAAAATGCCTCTATCTTAGGACCTCTTTCCCACTCGTTGTATTTATTGTTTTCTGCATCACTCAAAAGAATTCTAGCAGTAGTATCAATCATACATTCAGAATACTGTACCATACGAGCATATTTCTTTGGGAGTGATAAAGATTCAAATTCTGTGATAAAATAAATGCCTTTTAATGATGCATCTGAGTATTTTGATTTTTCTTCAAAAGCAAAAAGTGTTTCTCCTTTTACTTGTGAATCAATATAGGCTGAATCAAATCCCATAAGGCGTTTGTCATTTAAAATATCTGTAAACTTTGTTCCTACCTTATCCTTTCTCCAAATTTTATGATGTGACCTCCTAAATATGCGTTCTTCATTAATTTTAGTATTGGGGTATTTCTTAACTAATTGTTGAAACCCTATACCATTTTTTAAATCCTCATAAGCGGCATTGACATCCTCTTTTGCCACATTAAACGATATCCCTTTAGCAGTAGCAACACTTAAATACTCCCGATCCAAATCACATCGATTAAAATCCAGATTAATTGAATCGACAATTACTTGCAATTGATGCATAGTGGTGTCATTATAAATCAAACCGTTTTGATAAATTTTGAATTCATCACTTTGAGCAAAAGCAATAGAACATTGAAGGATAGATAGTATTAGAATGAAGTATTTCATAAGAGTAACATTAATTAGTTTTAAGTAGATCGTACTATAAAGAAAGGACTTTTTGATGAATCGTTGTAACTAAGTTCGTTAAAGTTAGTGAAAAGAATATTTGGCAAAAACCTGCTTTTATGCAGAATAAAAATTGAATTTTAACAAGATGTGAATAAAAAGTAACAAAGCACTTGCGTTGTTATAATTTATTTACTTTATTGCGTTAGATAATTAAACAAATGGCTTTCAATTTAAGAAACATATCGCCCTTCATTTTACCTTGTAAGGATCTAGGATTACAAGGATTACAGCCTATCTTCAACTGCTGATTAAGGATTCATACCTCTTTTTTATAATCACATATTTTTTCTTTTTCTCTTTCAAATCAACATTCATTTTTGATTCATGAGACAGAACTACTATTTATTATTAGCTGTCCTTGTATCTTCTTTGTTTAGTTCATGTTTGTTCGCTCAAAATTCACCCTTACTTTTAGTAGGTGGTGGAAGCGAAGAAAACGGTGGTTGGTCAGACGAACCTTATCAATGGTTTGTGGATCAGTCCATGAACAAAAAAATAGCAATTATCTCATACGCTGAAGTGGAAAGTGATTGGTTAAGCAATTATTTTATATCACTCGGGGCAGAAGAAGCAAAGGACTTTAAGATTGATCGTACTGGGGCGGAAGATACTCAATTAATAGCCGAATTGGAGGCGTATGATGGGTTTTTCTTTAAAGGTGGTGATCAAAACAGATATTATAACTTTTACAACAACACGGCTTTTAAGTCACTATTACTTGAGAAAATTGATAAGGGAGCAGTACTTGGAGGTACTTCTGCAGGAATGGCGATCTTATCTTCAATAGTATATACAGCGGATAACGGTAGTCTTTATCCAGAAGACGGTTTGTCGTCTATGGATGCTCGTTATTTTACGTTTGCAGATGATTTTCTAAATGTATTACCAAATACAATGGTCGACACACACTTTGCTGAACGTGGTAGAATGCCTCGATTAGTCAGTATGTTAGCCTATTGGAATATTCACCAACCCAACCAAAATGTTTTGGGAATAGGGGTGGACGATCGTACCGCTTTATGTATTGATGAAAATAGAATTGGTACTGTTCATGGAACAGGAGCAGTTACATTTATCGAGTTAAATTCTTCTCATAACATTGATAAAAGCCACCCGTTACAGTTATCAAATACAAGTTTGATTAGCTGTGTAAATGGACAACAATTTGATATCAATAAGAAGGAAAAAACCTCTACGGATTCGATTGATAAATTGTATAATTCTAATATATCATCCAGTAACGTTACACTGTATAATGGTGCTAATTACCTTTCAATTTTAGAAGGTTTAACATCAAAAACGCTTTTGGTGTATGATGGAATTAAGACAACAGTGGATAAAACTTCCGATGATCAACTATTGGTTTTGGACATTCGCAATTTTCCATCATCAAATTTAGAGGATTTTAGAACACAGTTGATGGCTACCAAAGAGGTGGTTTTACTTCCGATTGATTCATCTTTACTAGATGATTTTAAAGAAGAAAATTCGGTACTTCATTTAGTATGGAATGCGATGAAAAGTAGTGAGACAAAAGTACATGTTTTCGACGAGGCCATTCCTTTTGTTGGAGAAAAGTATGCTTCTAACGTGTATTCTAAAGACAATGCAGCTTACACTGGAACGCTTTCCTACAGAGAGGGACTTGGTTTATTGGAAAAAGCAATGATCATGACTGATCTCTTTTCGAATAGTGATTACAACGAGAATACCACTGCCGTATTTCAGGAAGCATTATTCTCTCAGGATATCAATTGGTGTGTAGGTCTAACCGATAAGAGTGAATTACAATTTGAGGTCATCGATAATCAATGGAATTTGACTTATACAGGGGAGAAATCGTCGATTATTACGGAGAATTATTCTGATGCTTATACCACTGCGGATAGTAAAAGAGCCATAGCGGGTTTTCAGGATGTCCGAACTCATGTGATGTACAATAATACCATATCACTTCAAGAGGTAAACTTCCAGAATTACGAACCTACTTTTGATGATATCATCAGTTCACTTCCGTCTTCGGATACATCAAGTATTCTGTGGAAGCACAATCAATTATTTTTTCAGCATAGAGCAAATAGAAATATTCAGCTAATTGATTTGCAGGGAATGGTTCATCTAAATATTACGACAGATCAAGAAATTGTTGATTTTCCAATTCAATCTGTATCACCCATGATTATTAGGGTGACAAATCTCTCATCTCGAGGACAAACAACATTAAAAATACAATCAACTAAGTAAGGGGTACCCAAGCTTAATTATTATGAAACTATCTAGTCTATTTATCACTTCTGTGTTACTATTCTTTAGTATAGGAATAGTACAAGCACAAGATTTCACGCTAAGTGGCACAGTTAAATCTGATGCCGACGGAGGTCCAATTCCGGGTGTTACCGTCTTTATTAAAGGAACCACAAATGGTACCGTGACCAATATTGAGGGTAAATATGCCATTTTATTAAAAGAAGAGGACAAAGGGAAATTATTGGTATTTAATCATATTGGAATGATTAATCAAGAATTTACGATTGGTGATCAGACGACACTAAACGTTTCCATGATTCCGGATATGGAGGAATTGGAAGAGGTGACAGTTGTCGGTTATTCATCAGAAAGTAAAAGACTTTTGAGTTCTTCTGTTCAAACAGTGGATAGCGAATCTTTGAAAGATTTACCTGTGGGTACGCTAGATGCCGCATTAGCAGGTCAGGCAGCAGGTGTGCAAATCAACTCCAACTCTGGTACTCCAGGTGGAGCATTATCCGTAAGAGTAAGAGGTGTAGGTTCTGTAAATGCAGCCAATCAGCCACTATATGTTATTGATGGTATTCCAGTAATTACTGAAAACAGTTCACAAGTAAGTTTTAGTGGACAAACCATTAGTGCCTTATCCGATTTATCGCCTTCAGATATCGAATCTTTTACAGTATTGAAAGATGGTGCGGGTGCTGCAATTTATGGATCAAGAGCAGCCAATGGTGTTGTTTTGATTACGACAAAACGTGGTGCTTCTGGTAAAACAAAGATTTCTTTCAATGCTTTTGGTGGAGTTCAGCAGGTGTATAAACGATTAGATCTATTGAACAAACAACAATGGTTTGAGTATAAGAACGATCAGTTGGGAGTAGAAAAATATACACAAGAATATATTGATAATTACCCTTATGATACGGATTGGCAAAACGAAGTATTTAGAGATGCACCAATGGCGTCATACGATTTATCACTTCAAGGTGGTAATGAGAAAACTAATTTCTATTTGTCGGGTAGCTACTTTAAGCAAGATGGTGTGATCAAAGGAAGTGGGTACGATAGAACCAACTTAAGAGCAAACATCGATCATCACTTCTCAGAAAAAGTGAAATTGGGGACGAGTTTACAATTTGGTATGTCTGAAAATGATCGTATCGAAGGCGATCAATCGTTGAATGCACCACTTCCAAATGCGTTATCGTTGCCAGCGATTTATCCTGTGTACAACGAAGATGGTTCCTATAATGAGGATGGACCCTATGCTAATCCAGTAGCGATTGCCAACGAAGCTTTGAACAAAGCATATACTTACAGAGGTTTAGGTAATGCTTATTTAGATATTGCCCTACTAGAAGAGTTAACCTTTAGAACTCAAGTAGGATTTGACTATTACCATTTAAGAGAACACAGTTATGATCCTGTAACAACACGTCAGGGAGCCTCTTACAATGGTCTTGGTTTTAGTGCGAACAATACTTCAATTAACACAACGGTTAATGCCACTTTACAATATGTGAAGTCCTTTGGAAATCACAAATTAGATGTATTGGCTGGCTTTAGTTCAGAAAGCTATAACAACAGAAGTAATTATATCCGTGGTCAGAATTTCTCTCGACCAGAATTCAAGTACATCACATCGGCATCAGAGATTATCGATGCAGATAGTTATGGATTGGATAGAGGGTTAAATTCCTTCTTTGCTAAAGCGAACTATAGCTATGCCAATAAATACATCTTTGCCTTTTCAGTAAGACGAGATGGATCTTCTAAGTTTGGAACAAACAACCGTTACGGTACTTTCCCTTCAGCATCGGTCGCATGGAGAGTGATTGAAGAAGGTTTTATGAGTACTTCGGATTTCTTCTCTGATTTTAAACTGAGAGGTAGTTACGGTCTAACAGGTAACGATGCAATTGGCGATTTCAGATACCAAGCATTGTACGGTTCGGGAGCTGATTATAACGGACAGCCGGGTATTGCACCATCCCAACTTCCTAACGAAAACTTAAAGTGGGAAACAGTAAAACAAGCCAATATTGGTATTGATTTAGGTTTCTGGAACGATCGCCTAACATTGACCACTGAGGTGTATCAAAAGTCAACTACCGACATGTTATTATCTAGACCTTTGCCTCCAACATCGGGATTCTCTTCTGTGATATCAAATATTGGAGAGATGAGAAACCAAGGGGTAGAAGTGTTATTGGGCTATGAAATCTTTAGAAAAAGTGATTTCAATTGGAAAGCATCATTAAACGTTTCCACTTATAAAAATGAGGTGGTGAAACTGTATAATGGTCAGCCAATCGATAACATTGGTCGTGGTAATAACAGAATTGAAGAAGGAAGTCCAATCAGTATTTTCTATGGATATAAATCATTAGGCGTGGATTCTTCTACAGGTGATATTGTCTTTGCCGATATCAATGGTGATGGTGAAATTACATCAGAGGATAGAACAGAGATTGGTAATCCTCATCCAGACTTTTTTGGTGGATTTACCAATACTATCAACTGGAAAAACTTTGATATGAACGTTCTATTGACCTTCTCTGTAGGTAACGATATTTACAACGGTACTCGAGTGTATTTGGAGTCGATGAAAGGAGAGGACAATCAAACTACAGCTATTCTGAATCGTTGGAGAGAGCCGGGTGATGTGACAGACATTCCAAGAGCTACAGCCAATGATCCTAATAATAATAACCGAGCTTCGAATCGATTTGTTGAAGATGGATCTTATCTGAGATTAAAGAACGTAACTCTAGGTTATACATTACCTAAAGCATTCACCAAAAAGGTGTTTATTGATAAACTTAGAGTCTATGTTTCAGGTCAGAACTTGTTCACTTTAACCAATTATTCCGGTATGGATCCAGAAGTAAATTACGCTGGTGACGATGGAGTAAGAATGGGAACTGACTTCTTTACTTACCCAAATGCTAGAGTTTATACAGCAGGTCTAAATGTATCCTTCTAATCTAAAAGAAATCATGAAAAAATTAGTTTACATAACAAAAATTGCCCTGGTTTTCTTTCTATTCGGATGTGAAAGTAATCTAGATGTGCAGCCGGTAGCTTCGATCGATGCCAACGAAGCCATCAAAGATGCTAACGGCTTAAACTCTGCCTTGAATGGCTTGTATAACGAGTTTCAATCAGATAGTTATTACGGAAGAGATTTATTTATTCTGAACGAATTATCTGCTAATGATGGAAGAAGAACGGGTACGTCTTTGGACTATCAACAGTTCGAAAATCATTCTATCTTAAGTGATAATGCTGCTATTGAAAGCCTTTGGGCAACCGCCTATGGAGCAATCAATACTGCTAATAATATTATCGAAAGAGCGGTGCCTATCTCTATGGATGAGGCGATAAAAGACAACATTATTGGTGAGGCTTATTTCCTTCGTGCTTTAGCACATTTTGATGTGTTGAAGTTGTATGGTGGAGTACCTTATAAATCAACTTCTACTCAAGGTGTTTCAGAGGATATAAATGTGCCTAGAAACACTGTAGAAGAAGTATACAATTTGATGTTAGACGACTTGATGACAGCCAAGGAGAAAGTGACTATCGAAAAAGGAAACTTCTTTGTAAGTCCTTCAGCGGTTGATGCTTTATTGGCAAGAGTGGAGTTGTACTATGCAAGTTACTTACTTCAAAATGGAGGAGATAGTGATGCACATTATCAAAAAGCTTTAGATTATGCAACAGCAGTAATTTCAACAGGGAATTATGAATTGGAGCCTGAGTTTGGGAATGTTTTCATTACCAAAGAAAACAAAGAAGTCATCTTCCAATTGAACTTCTCTGCTCAGGATAGAAACAGAATGTCATACTATTTATCACCTATTTCTTTAGGTGGTAGAGGAGAGGTGACGTTCTCTAATTCATTACAAAATTCATATAAAGGCAACGATTTAAGAGCGGATTTCATCTTTCAAGATTTCCCTACTTTAGATGGAACAGCAACAAGTAAAAGAGTGGCTAAATATCAGGACACAGCTAATGGGGCAGATGCTATCATTATCGTCAGATTAGCAGATATGTATTTGATACAAGCCGAAGTACATTATATGCTGGAAGGAAATGCTGCTCAAGATAAAATCTTAGCGGCGATTAATGAGGTAAGATCAAGATCAAATGATCCTCTGACAAGTTTGGGTAGCGATCCACTTCGAACTATTCTCGACGAAAGAAGATGGGAATTCTGTTTCGAAGGTCATCGTTGGACTGATTTGGTAAGAACAGATCGAGCCACTTCCACACTGGGCATTTCTAAAAATGCCACTTTATATCCCATTCCTCTAAAGGAGATTCAGACCAATACAAGAATCAATCAAGAGGATCAAAATCCAGGGTATTAAAATTAAATATCTCTCATCTATGGATGTTCTCCACAGTTATCATTTTTTCAAAAAAATTAATTACAACCATGAAAACGTACTCTAACTTAATTTTTAGGTATTTATTGGCGATATTGCCACTGTCATTTCTATTCGTTACATCTTGTTCTGAAGAAGATGAAACACCTCCTTTGGCAAGTGTAGTCGCTAAATTCGATTATGAAATTTCTAATGAAGGCGTTGCTCCTGCAACAGTAACTTTTAACAACACATCTATTGCAGCTGCCACTTACGAGTGGGATTTCGGTATGGAAGGTGCAACTTCTACAGACGAAAATCCTGAATATACCTACGAAGATTTCGGTACTTACGAAGTAACATTAACAGCTAAAGCTGAGGATGGTAGAGAAAATACTTCATCTCAAACGATCATCATCAAAGATCCGCTAGGAGGTAAGTTGCCAACCCTTTATTACACAGATAGAGCAACAGGTATGATTCACATGATCGTATTGGATGGTGCTGAAACGCCTACAATTCAATCATTCGGCGATAGCCACTTTAAGCCATATGGTATTGTTGCCGATTTGGACAATGAAGACCTTTATGTAGTTGATCAAGGTGATGAATTAATGTATAAATATGATGCATTAGTAAACGGTGAAAAATCAGTTCTTTTAAATGTAGCAGATTTAGGTGATAAAGAACATATGATGTATGCACCTGCAGGTGTAAAAATTATTGACGGAAGATTATACTGGGGTGCTGAAGGCGGAATTTATACTTCTGCATTAGATGGTTCTGACCTAAAAGCATTTGTTGAGTTTTCTACAAATACAGGTTTCTTAGAAGGTAGTCTTCCATTGGGTATTACTTATGATGCAGAAAACGAAGTGATCTATTTCGCAAATGATGCTTACGATTATAGTGGAGGTATCTACAAAGTAAACCTTGATGGTACTGGTTTAGAAGAAATCGTTGAAGGTGTAGATGCTGGAGACATTTCTTACCTAGACGGTAAATTATATTACTTTGATTATGCCACATCAAAAGGTACAATCTATGATATTGCCTCTGAAGCTAAGAACGAATTTGTTGATTATCCTTCAAACTTCGTTTGGGGTACAATTGTAGATCCAATCACAGAGAAAATCTATTGGACTGATAGAGGTGATAATGATGATGGAACGGATGGTAAAATCTTTTCAGCAAACCTTGATGGTACAGAAATCGAAGTGTTGTTAGACATTACAAACGCTCCAACTCCAGAAGGTTCTGATACTAAAATATTAAGACCTTATGCTTTAGGGTTAGGTTTATATTAATTCACTATTTATGGTGAAATAGATAAGTTTAAAATTAACTTAGGTGGTTTAATTAGCAGGGGCGTTGCATTAGAAAACAGGTAGTATGTGAATGGACGATACATATGTACGGACGTTGCACTGCAACGTCCCTGCGAACCATTAAAAAAACACCATAAACCAAGTAACAAAATGAATAAAAAGCGCATATTATCACTTTTCATCATCGGCTTAATGTCCTTCTCGACATTCGCCCAAGGAAAGCTCTTTATCATCGGGGGAGGAAAACGACCACCGGAATTGATCAAGAGATTAACTGAGGAAGCGAAGTTAAAAGAAGGCTATGGTATCGTGCTTTCTATGTCGAGTAGCGAGCCAGATACATCAGCTTATTATGGCGTATTACAGTTTAAAAAGCAAGGTTTTGATAACGTATCATTCATGTTTTATACTACTGAACAGCCACCGACTTCATTAGCATTAGATTCCATCAGAAAAGCATCTTTGATCTACATCACAGGTGGAGATCAAAACCGATTTATGAAACGCATCGAAAAAACGGGTATTTACGAAGCAATTCACGATTGTTATAAGAACGGTGGTATGATTGCAGGAACAAGTGCCGGAGCTGCGGTGATGAGTGAAGTGATGATCACAGGTGATGAGAAAAATTATCCTGATTATGACGATACAGGCCGTTCCATCGAAAGCAATAATTTGATTTATGGGAAAGGCTTGGGCATGATCAATAAAGTGATTATCGACCAACATTTTATTCAAAGAAGCAGGTACAATCGTTTGATGACGGCCGTAATTGATCACCCAAAATTACGTGGTATTGGTATCGACGAGTCGACCGCTATTCTGGTACATCAAAATGAATTTGAGGTAGTCGGAGTAAGTCAGGTGATATTGATCGAGAAGCCTCAACAGATTGATACTAAAGATACTAAAATCGGAGCTCGAAAAATCAGCGTAAGCATTTTGAAAAGCGGCGATAAGATAAAATTATAAGAAGACTCTATTTATGAAAAATAAATTTGCCCTCGCAATTCATGGAGGAGCTGGAACACTATTGCCTTCAGAAATTACGCCTCAAAAAGAAGCAGAGATCAACACTGCTTTACAAGGTGTACTTTATGCAGCTAAAAAGTGCTTGTCAGAAGGAGGATCTGCTTTAGAAGCAGTGGAAATTGCGGTAACTGCACTAGAAGATTGTCCATTGTTTAATGCTGGAAAAGGGGCGGTAATGGCCCACGATGGTTCTTACGAAATGGAAGCATCGATTATGTCTGGAGAAACATTGGAAGCAGGTGCAGTGGCAGGTATTCGCCATATCAAGAACCCGATTCAATTGGCAAGAAAGATTCACGACGATGAAGACTTTGTCTATTTACATGGAAAAGGGGCATTGGATTATGCAAGAGATTATGATTTGGAAGAAGTAGAAGACGATTACTTCTTTACAGAATCTCGTCATAAGCAATGGTTATTGGCTAGAGAAACGAATCAAATGTTGGTGGATCACGACGGTGAACGCAAGTTCGGAACAGTAGGTGCCGTGGCGTTGGATTTGGACGGCAACTTAGCAGCAGCCACTTCAACAGGAGGATTGGTCAACAAAAGGTTTGGTCGTTTAGGTGATAGTTCTGTGATCGGATCGGGTACCTATGCAAGCAACGATAGTTGTGCAGTGTCTTGTACGGGTTATGGAGAGTTCTTTTTGAAAGCTACCGTAGCACGTGATATTGCCGCGCACATGGAGTTTGGTCAGCGTAAACTGAAAGAAGCAACAGATATTGTTGTACATGATAAGTTGGTCAAAATGCAAGGCGAAGGTGGAGTAATTGCCATCGATCATCAAGGAAATATTGAATTATCTTTCAACTCGGAAGGGATGTATAGAGGTTGGACATCATCTGATGATGAACAATTGAATATTGCCATTTTCAAGTAATAAAATATTATGAAGAAGCTACCAGATACTTTAGTGATATCTTCTACTATTCTCGCTTTTTTTATTGGTCTAACATGGATCATTTCTGCTGGGGAATATCAAAGAGAAATGGTGGACGGAAGAAATTTGCTCATCCCCAATACCTATCATAAGGTGGAGGCACAACCGCAAAGTATCGCTTCTTTCTTTACAGCACCTATCAATGGTTTTGTAAGTGCTGCCGAAATTATCGCCTTCATTTTTATTGTAGGAGGTGCATTCGGGATGCTTACACAAACCAATGCTATAGAAGCCGGCTTACAAAGATTGGTTCTTTGGAGTAACAAGAAGAAATCTTATAAGAAGATCCTTATTCCGTTTATCTTTGTTTGTTTCTCTGTGGCAGGGGCGACCTTCGGAATGTCAGAGGAGGTCTTGATTTTTATCCTGATTACCATTCCAATGGCCAAGGCCATGAAATTGGATACCATAGTTGGAGTTGCTATCCCTTTTGTAGGTGCAGGGGTAGGTTTTGCAGGTGCGATCAGTAATCCGTTTACGATCGGAATTGCACAAGGGATTGCCGAAATACCTCTATTCTCAGGTTGGGAATACAGAGTATTTGTTTGGTCTGTTTTTACTTTGATAGGGATGATATATGTTATGTATTACGTATCAAAAATCGAGAACAACAAAGAGAAAAGCTTGCTTCCAAATCAAGAAAAACCACTTGATGTTCAAGAGAAGTCTATCGATTTTAATTACAAAAAAGCCATTGTTGTTGCACTTTTATTCATAGGAATTGGAGTGTTGGTGGTTGGAGTGACTAAGTTCGATTGGTACATGACTGAGATTGGTGCTTTGTTCTTCGTCATCGGCTTTATTGCGTCATTGATTTGTCGCACTCCAGCAAATAAAATGAGTGAAAGCTTCATCAAAGGATCCAAGGAAATGATGACGGCCGCTTTGGTGATTGCTTCTTGTAAAGGAATTTTGATTGTAGCCACAGAAGGGAAAATTATTGATACGATATTGTTTTCCATCACGGGCTTATTGGACGGATTACCAAAGTTTGCAGCAGCTGAAGCGATGTTTGTCTTCCAAAGTATTCTGAATACAGTACTTCCATCGGGTTCTGGTCAGGCGGCCTTAACCATGCCGATTATGGCTCCATTAAGTGATTTATTGGGTATTTCACGACAAGTTGCAGTATTGGCATTTCAGTTTGGAGACGGATTAACCAATCTGATTATACCAACAAGTGGGGTGACCATGGGTGTTTTGTCCATTGCAAAAATCCCTTACAATGTTTGGGTAAAGTGGATGGCACCTTTATTACTACTACTCATGTTTGCGGCAGGCATTTTATTAATTGGACCTCTTTATTTTAATCTATTGTAATCAGTAAGATATTTCTCATCACAACACACACATATACATACTAACTATAAAAGTGAACCTGAGTTTGATGAAAAATATTTTCACAGTTTGATCTGATTTTGAATAGAAATTTTGACAAATTCTTGCAGTAATACTGGTTGTCTTACAAAAGGATTTGGTGAAATTTATATCAAAATCAGACAAATATAAACATCACTTTCTGTGAGTAATATTTTTCAACAAACTCAGGTTAAAAAATAAATCTTTCGATTAAAGCTAATGATTTTTACGAATACATGAAGTCTACTTCATGCGATTCGAGGAAGTTGTTATCTGAAAAATTAGACAGTTCTGGGGCGAAGTTCTCTAGGGCACAATGGGACATGTTACTAGAGAACGATGCCCCAAGGATTGTCTCCACTATTAATTATTACAATTATGAAAATTAACAATTACTTTCTTGACAAGACTATCTATGTAGTCTTACTCTCTCTCATCTCAACGCTTACTTTAGGACAAGGATACAACTTTTCTTTGGAAGGTGGTACTTGGAATGGACACGGAAATGTAACTACACAGCAGGCGACAATGCTGGTAGGTGGAGCGGAAGTAGGAGGAGATGGTGAGGTGAATGCGACACAATGGTTTGTGAACCAATCGGGAGGAGGGGATTACCTCGTTCTAAGAACAGATGCCGTAGGTGGACAAGCCTCCTGGGTGTGGAGTAATTTTAGTAGTTCGATCAGTTCTGCAGCAGAGTTGTCGATTACAACAGCCAACGGAGCAAATAATGCTACAGTAGCACAGTATATTCGAGATGCTGAGGCATTATTTATTGCAGGGGGCGACCAAAGAGAGTACATGGATCTTTGGAAAGGAACGGCTGTGGCTGATGCTATCAATTACTTGATAAACGACAAAAAGGCGCCTGTGGGCGGAACATCAGCTGGTATGGCGATTATGGGTGGTGCGTATTATGCACCGGCGACATCGGGGGTGTTATCATCAGAAATTCTAAATGATCCTTTTCATCAGTATACTAATAACTCTTTCTTTTATAATGACTTTCTCCAAAACCCGTACTTGACAAATGTGATTACAGATACGCATTTGGACAGAACGCATGGTACTGGAAATGAAAATAGATACGGTCGTGCTTTTGGTATTTTAGCACGAACAATTAGCGATCAGAACGATCAACAACGTTATGCAATTGCTTGCGATGAAGCAGCCTTTGTATGTATTGATGCCTCTGGTAATGCCAAGGTTTTTGGTGATGGTGGACAAACTCAATATCCTACGAAAGCCTATTTTATGGTGGGGAATTGTTCGACTCCTGAAACTATTTCGGCGGGTCAACCTTTAGTTTGGAATAAGAACGGTGAGGCAGTGAAAGCCTACGTCATCCAAGGTTCAGTAAATGGAAATGGAAACTCTTTTAGTCTTAACGATTGGGAAACTGCTTCTGGTGGTGGATGGATGAATCTGTATACCACTAATGGTTATTCGAGTTTTAATTATCTAAACGGAAGTGGTGCTTCTACAGGTGCTTCTGCACCAAGTTGTGGAGGTGGAACACCACCGCCTACAGGAGGAGTTCAATATTGTGCGTCTTATGGTAATTCCACTTCTTATGAATTTATTGATGAAGTTGGAATTGATGGCAACTATCACTTCTCTGGTAATGACAATGGATATGGAGATTATACTTCTGTAAGTTTTAATTTGACGAAAGGTGGAAGTCATACTTTCTTCTTAGATCCGAATACATCTTCTAGAGAAAGAGTGGTGGTTTGGATAGATTATAACCAAGACGGAGTATTTGATGCTAATACAGAGGAAGTACTATATAAGCAGACAAGACGTTCGTTTAGTTCTAGTTTTACGGTACCTTCTACAGCATTATCGGGAGCTACAAGAATGCGCGTTTCTATGCAATATGCTTCGGATGGCTACCCTTATCCTTGCGATGTTTTGGACTATGGTGAAGTAGAAGATTATACGGTAGTTATTTCTAACAGTTCCTCTCAAAGATTGGCAGGTGCAACTGTAGAAGTAGAAGGAAGTATGGCGTATCCAAACCCAACAAATGGGCGATTGACCTACCCTTCGACGGCATCAAATATTACTTTGGTTGTGGTGGATGCTTTGGGGAGAGAACTCCGAAAAGTGACTAAAAACACTATTGATATTTCAGATCTTAATAATGGATTGTATTACCTCAGAATCATCGAAGATGGAGAGGAATCAGTGCAAAAGATCATCAAAAATTAATTAAGATATAACTCTTCTTATCTGTTTAGTGAATCCAATCGCTACACAGTTTTAATTTACTAGGCTAAACAGGTTTGAAGAGTTTTTTTCATAATGTCAATTTATTCTCACATCTAATCAATAGAATAACATGATGAAATTTTATACGCAAGAAGCGATCAACCTAGAGAAAAAATATGGAGCCAACAATTATGCTCCACTACCTGTAGTGCTCGAAAGAGGAAATGGGGTTTATGTTTGGGATGTGGAAGGCAGAAGATATTACGATTTTCTATCTGCTTACAGTGCGGTGAATCAAGGGCACGTGCATCCTAGAATTTTGAATGTGATGATCAAGCAGGCGTCGAAATTGACTTTGACCTCAAGAGCTTTTTATTCTGATCAGTTAGGATTAGCGGAAAAGAAGTTATGCAATCTATTTGGTTACGAGCGTGCTATTTTGATGAACACAGGGGCTGAAGGAAACGAAACAGCCATCAAATTAGCAAGAAAGTGGGGTTATGAGAAAAAAGGAATTCCAAAGAATGAAGCGATCATTGTGGGTGTAGAGAAGAACTTCCATGGTCGAACAACTACGATTATTTCAGCATCTACAGATCCGGTAGCTACGACTAACTTTGGTCCGTTTATGCCAGGTTTTGAGATTGTACCCTACAACAATTTAGAGGCTTTGGAAGAGGTACTTCAAAACCCAAATGTAGCTGGTTTATGGATGGAACCTATCCAAGGAGAAGCAGGTGTATATCTTCCAGATGAAGGTTATTTGAGAAAAGCACAAGAGCTTTGTCACCGTTACAATGTGTTGTTTATGGTCGATGAAGTGCAGACAGGTGTTGGTAGAACAGGTAAATTGCTCGCCTCTGAGTATGAGGAAATAAAGCCGGATATGATCATCTTAGGAAAAGCGATTTCTGGAGGTTTTTATCCCGTCTCAGCAGTGTTAACCTCTTCTGAAGTGATGGATGTCTTTAAACCTGGACAGCACGGATCTACTTACGGTGGAAACCCATTAGGTTGTGCTGTGATGATGGAAGCTTTGGACGTACTTATTGATGAAAAACTAACAGAAAATGCTTACAGATTAGGCAAAATCTTTAGAAAGAGAATGCGAAAATTATGTAAGCAAACTGATTTATTATTAGGCGTTCGTGGTAAAGGATTGCTGAATGCACTGTTGGTCAACGATTCCGAAGACAGTGCCACTGCCACTTTAATTTGTCACGAATTGATGCATAAAGGACTTCTAGCAAAACCCACTCATGGAAATATAATACGATTCGCACCTCCATTGGTTATTACCGAAAGTCAACTCGAAAAATGTATGGATATCATTGAAGATACTGTGTTGAATTTTGAATTGGTAGAGGCTTAAGGTGAATATATGGTGTTTAGCACCTTGAGTCTAATGCTCAGGCACCGAACAAATGTTCGGTGTCTGTTTAATGTATTTGTAGTTTCAGGATTTCTTTCTGTGAACCTTGAATAATATGCACCACAAACATACCTCTACCCCAAGTGGTCGCCAATCTTGTTTCGTTTTGTAAATCCTCTTTAAAGAATACATTTTGCCCCATCTGATTGAATATCAATAATTGATAAGGTTCGTTATTATTGGGTGTAATGGTAATTTCCTGTCCAGAATATTGAGGGACAGGGTATGCGACTACATCAAATTCTTCGGGGGATTCTAATGTAACCTCTAAAGGTCCAAAATATTCAAACTGACCATCGAAATCAACTTGTTTTAAACGGTAATAAACGATGCCGTTTCTCAACTTATCTTCATATTGATATTCAATTCTTGTTGAACTATTACCAGCGGCTTTCACTTGATCCAATAAATGCCAATTTTCTTCATCAAGAGAATATTGCACCTCAAAGTAATCACTGTTTTGCTCACTCGCAGTAGCCCATTCCAGTAAAACACTTTGGTCTAATACTTCCGCGTCAAAATAGATCAATTCTACAGGTAGATCGTCATCACCATAATAGATACTTACGGTATCTAAATGATCTGATCCTTGACCGTTAATACCATCTAAACGGAAATAAACTCTATCAAAACGATCATCATTATCAGTATAAACATAGGATATTGGACCTTCTGATCCCGAAGCTTGCTGTTCGGTTAAAGGACTCCATGTATTTTGATCTTCTGATGTATATATTTCATATGAAGTTATTTCACTTTCAGAAAACATTCCCCATGTTAGAGTGGTCGTGCCTTGTCTGTCTAGGTCTCCTTCAAAATAATTGACTTGATCCGTTAATTCATCACAAGGGATAAATTCTGGTCTTTCGTCTGTACTTTGATCCTCAACAAATTCTCCAGACCCAGGCAATGAAATACAACCACCAACAAACTCCCAATCCACATCTTTTTTATAATGAATTTGATCGCTTAATTCGTGGATGATCACGTTCTCCATGTTGACTTGTAAATAACCTGTTACCTCATCATTATGTGCTTGAAAATCGACATGACCGTCCAATTCCCAAACACTATTATTATTGGTCAAAGATCCATTTTCGAAACGAACATGCGATCCGGCTGCAGTAATTACTGATGATGCCTTTATCGTTGTAAAAGAATTTTTTACCTCAAACTTTTTCATATCAATATTTAAAAGATCGGCAGTTAGAATAACTGGGTTATAACCTTCTTCATTATTGATATTAATATCACCTGTACCTGTTAAATGAGACGATTGTATAATAACAATACATTCGTCTAAGTCAAGTTTGGTCTTTACAGAGAAAGTCTCACCTGTAATAATGATCTTTTTATGTTCATAATTTTCATTATTCACTTCCCCCTCTAGAATTACAGTTTCCATTTCTTCCTGAGCAAAAACTTGGGGAATTAAAGACGAAAACAGTAATGTTAATATTGTAAGTATTGATAGATGTTTCATTTTCAGATTTTGTAGTTTGTCCAAGACTTATATCAGAACCTGAAAAATGTCACCAAAAAAAAGGCCCGAGAGAATTCCCGAGCCTTAAATTATCTATCCATTTGTCTATTTGATGATCACTTTTTTAGTCGTTTGCACATGTGCATTACTAATATTAATGATATACATACCTTCCGGTAAATTCTCTACAGGAAGTGTGTACTTGTCACCTTCAAATTGATCTTGTACCAAACGCTTTCCTTCTAAGTTAAAGACCTCAATAGTCGTTAATTCGCTATTAGGAACTACGATGTACAATTTATCATTTGCTGATGGAATAGGGTAGACACTCACTTCTTTTTGCTCTTCTAACTGCGTTTCTATTTGTCGTGCATTTGAAGTCGCAGATTGCCATGCGGCCCATAAATTAAGGTTAAAGCCAGAGTTAACTACATCAACTCTTATCACATGTTGACCTTGCGTTAGTGGTACATTTCTAATATGCATGGTCTGATACGCTTGCCATCCACCTGTATTTGGTACCGTCAGATTACCCGTTACAGCCACACCGTCGACAGAGATTTTTAATACTCCACCATCGTTATTACTAGCTACTCGAGGGAAGAAATCATAATCATCAGTTATGTTTACATTTACGGTATATTCTAACCACTCTCCGGTATTCATCCAACCGACATTGTAACCGCCATCGGTATCCGAACAGATTTCTATATCTACACCATCCGTTCTGTACATACCTCCTTGGTTATTGGTGTCTGTATCTGAGAAAGCGATCCCTTGTCCGCCGTTATCATAATCTTCCGCTTCTACTTTTCCTGGAATGGAATGAGGTGTTCCTCCATAGGCCGTTTGAGGAACGGTAACAGATATGTTATTCTTCTGATCGGTAGCAATATTTTGTTGCCAATTTGTACCTACAGGACGAATACTTGCTTTTACAATATAACCGCTTCCAATAGCTGGAGCAGTTCCTACTGAAATTGATAAAGTTTCGCTACCACTTCCTGCATTAACTGTTTTAGTAGCCTGTCCTAACCATCCAGTAGACGACCAAAATTCTGCAACAATATCTCTTTGTTGTCCTGCAGAATAACTCAGTGTAATCGGAATAGTGGTATCACTTCCAATTGTTGAAGTTGGAGAAACAATAGCCACTGATTCTGTTGGAGCCACAGCTTGATCGAATGTTTTCGTTTTCAAAATCATCGAACTTACATGTCCACCACCATCAGTGAAAGTAACAGTTACTGTATTGTTTGTTTGTACTAAAGAATGATCAAATGGAATCTCGATCACCCCAAAGAAATCATCTCTATTGGCTTGGTCGTAACCCTTCCAATTATTTGGAACTGTTACAGTTGTACCATTCACTTTAATCGTAGGTTGCTTCGACTTGTTATGTTTTCTACCAATACCCATCAATAAAACTGCTTGACCTGTACCTGTGGTGATTCCATTAAAGTTAAAAGTGATGGCAGAATTAGCATTGATGGCTTGAAGATGCTTACTCGTATAATATTTACGATCACGAATCGCATTATTGAATGGAATAGAATTCGCAAATCGTAATTCGAGCACTACTGTCTCTCCACCTATCAAATTGATGCTACTCGGCGCTGAAGCAGACGAACTGATGTTCATGACCGGGTCAGAGTTGGGATAGATCTTCAAAGATTTAGTAGTCACATTTTGCAATCCACTCAATCCACTCAAAAAGTTTAAGTTGACATTTTGAGATTGATCATCCAAGTTATTTAAAGCCACATACAACATATTGTTGTTGGCGAATCCTTGGATCTGAATATCCGGATTGTCCGAATATACATGCACTCTTCTTCCGCTTACATTTTTCCATTGCTCATAGAAATGAATCTTTGGTGAATACTTCCAACCTGCCACATTCGGTTGACCAATATTGGTTGGAATTAGTAATGCAGCACCATACGGTTGATAGTTGTTTCCTGGAGTTAAATGCCAAGTGGATTTATCAGTAATAAAAGGAATAGAAATATCAATGTTGTTCTCTCTATCCAAAAGATTAAACAGCATTTGATTGATACCTTTTACCGTCTGAATACTCTCGATGTCGGTATAATTATCCCCATAACCAGAAGCAATGGCACCATACTCCGTAATAGAGTGAGGTTTCACTTTTCCCCATTTGGTATAACTATATGTCTCAATTAAATCAAGAATAGCCTCCGAGTTACTACCCGATCTGCGGTTGTCTTGTCCCGTTACATTCACCCCATCATAAAGGTGAGTTGAGAAACCATCCATATCGGCACCTGCCACATCCATGAACATCTTCATATTTTCCTCCCAATGGCCAAAGTCGCCTATTTCTAATGAAGGCCAAGCGGCAGAATAACCAATCACTTTCATATTGGCTAAGGCAGGCGTTGCATGGATCTTGTTTCCAATAGCCGCATACACTTCGGCCATCTGAAGCTTGATACGGTTTTCTTCCGCTAAATTCCATCCACCAGAATAGTAATCTTTTGCATGAACAAATGGCTCATTCATCGGTTCGAAGAATTCAGGTCGACCACTCGCATCTACATAGTCTTTATAATACTCTGCCGCCCAATTACCGGCAGCGATAGGATCTAACCCATCTTTAAAGACATTGTAAGGGTGTTCTGTACCCACAAAACGAGAGACTGCTTTTACCTCATCCGTTCCGTTTTTACCAGAAGGATAAGTACCGATGGCGTTTCCTTGTCCTTTGGAATAAGAAAAAGGACCCCAAAAACCACGACTAGGAGAGACGTTGTAATCGTTGTAAAACTGATTCAGTTCTGTATCACGATTATTAGAGTGGAGATTGAAGAATTTGGAACGATCGAGAAGGGAAACTCCTCCTACGTATCGTTGTACTTGATGCTCAATAAAGACATTTTGAGCGTAGACAGTAGCTGAGGTGAACAGCCACGATAGAATTAGTAGTTTTACTGCGTGTCGTAATGAACAGTAGTACGTTGTTCTATTCATAAGTAATTTAAAGTTAGTTGGTTAAGTAATAATTCGGTTTCCAATGTAGTTGGGGATTATCGTTAGGCGGTGAAAAAAAAATAGTAAATAGGTGGGGGAAATTTTTTAAGTTTAAACATGGGGGAATCGAAAGATTTTAAAAAAATAATATACCCCCTATAGATCTTTGATTTTTTCCCAAGCGACAAATTATCATCAAATATCTTGTTCCTTGAAATGAAATAAATGGAAATGATCATCAGAAAACCACTTGAAATACGGGTGAACATCAAGTAGATGAATAGGATGTGAAACTTGAATTTGATAAGTGAATAGATCAGTCTCCAAGACAAACTTCAAATAACGAATGATGAAAAAATCAATTATCTACTCAATAGGAATCCTCTTGATGATGAGTTGTCAGTATCAAGTGAATGATCAGACTATTTCAACTATCAATAAGAAGAGAACATTAGGAATTACAGCCGAGAGATCAGCGGCAATTGAGAAGAAGGTAGTGGCGATAATGGATAGCATGTCGTTGGAAGTGAAGGTAAAAACGTTGATGGGAGAATCGAGTGATCCATTATTAAAACATGGGGAGGCAATTTCCGGATATAATATTAAAGGAGCAACAACATTGCCACAGCAAATTGGAATTTCTTGTTCTTGGAATCCCGAATTGGTGAAAACAAATACTGGGTACACTTCTAGAATGATGCGTTCGTTGGGAACTACTTTGGCACTTTCGCCCATGTTAGATGTGGCAAGAAATGCGAAGTGGGGAAGAATGGAAGAATCTTTTGGAGAGTCGGAGTACTTAACGGCAAGAATGGGATTGGCTTTTATAGATGGAATGCAGACTAACGACTTATCGAAAGGTGTGGCGACGACAACCAAACACTTTGCAGGTTACGGTGCGAATAACAAAGATGATCGTCAGTTTATAGAGGAAATCTTGATGCCTCATGAGGTAGCGGTGAAAATTGGAAACACACAGTCGTTAATGCCGGGGTATCATTCGTATAAAGATGTTCCTGCACATGCTTCGGAGTTCTTACTTCAGGAGACGTTAAGAAAGAAGTGGGGATTTAAAGGAGTAATTGTTTCGGATTATTTTGCCGTGAAACAAATCTTTACTTCGTACAATTACGCAAAAGATAAAAAAGGCGCCTTGGTGACGGCACTAAAAAATGGTGTCGATTTAGAATTGCCAGCAGGCGATTGCTATAAATTAATTCCTGAAGCATTATCAGAAGGTTTGATTACAATGGAGGAGGTAGACCGCTCAGTAAAACGCATCCTTACATTAAAAGGAAAACTAGGATTATTAGACGGTCCATTATCCATTGATGAAAACGTAGAGTTAGATAGCAAGGAATTTAGAGAAAGAGCTTATATATCGGCCACTCAATCTATTGTATTATTAAAAAATGATGGTATCCTTCCTATTCATCAAGGAGTGAAAAAGATTGCATTGGTTGGTCCAAATGCGGCTTCAGCAGAATCCTTATTAGGCGATTATACTTATCAATCTTTATCGCTTTATTGGAAAAAACAACCTATCGATCCTACCGATCCGCAGTTGATCACTTTAAAAGGTGGATTGGAAAATAGATTAGATAAAGATGTTCAGTTGATGTTTGAAAGAGGATGTGATTGGACAACTTCATCGAAGAATTCGATTGCTAAAGTGAAAAATAATTTAGGTGATGAGAGGGAGAAAAAAGTGGTCGAATTATCTTCTATTCCTACGACTAGAGCCGACTATTTAAAAGCATTGTCTATCGCCCAAGAAAGTGATGTGATTATTGCAGCAATGGGAGAGAACAGGTATTTATGTGGGGAGAGTAGAAGTAGAAAAGATATTCGTTTGGCAGGGGAGCAAGAACAATTTGTGAAAGATCTAATTACCACTGGCAAGCCGGTAGTGTTAATTATATTCGGAGGTCGCCCACACGTATTAAACGAAATTGCAGACGATTGTGCAGCAATTATTCAAGGTTGGTATCCTGGTGAAGAAGGCGGAAATGCCATGGCAGATATCTTATTAGGTAACGTAAATCCATCGGGAAAAATGACGGTGACAGTTCCAAGAACCAACGAACAGTGTCCAATTTATTATGGAGGTGCATACAAGAACAAATCGCCAATGTATTCTTTCGGGCATGGTTTAAGTTATACAAAATTCGATTATCAAAATTTTGCATCAGATAATGCGGTGACTACAAAAGATGAGTGGATAGATTTATCTTTCGAAGTAAGTAATGTGGGTGATATGGATGGAGCTGAGATTTCACAATTGTATATCACTCCAAAAAATCCTTCGATTAAACGTCCTGCCTTATCCTTACAAGGATTTTCTAGAACAGAATTAAAGACAGGTGAAAAAGCAAAAATCAACTTTAAAGTATCTTTAGAGCAGTTAAGCTTCTATGATAACAACATGGATTTAATTATCGAACCTGGAGAGTATGAATTTCTAATAGGTGCATCATCGACTGATATTAAATTCAGAAAGACCATAAAAGTGAACGGAGAAAAGAAAACCCTATCATCTAAGAATGTGTTTTTTAGTGAGGTAGGTAAAATTGTAGAGCATATTGAATAAAATTAGTCTTTTAGTTTTAAGAATAGCAATTTTATTTGTAATATTAAAATTGTTATCGGAGTGTATAAAGTTATACATTGACTAACTAATTTTTTATAATAACTATTATTTTTTATTCACATGGAATATTTTATTAAAGCTTTCAAAAACTACGCTAATTTTTCTGGTCGAGCAAGAAGATCAGAATATTGGTTCTTCCTTCTGTTCCATCTAATTACAATATTTGCATTATTTGCTTTAGATGCTTTTATAATGAATGTACTAGAAGTAGGATTTAGTCCTTTTTACTTGTTATACTTTTTAGTATCAATCGTTCCTTCAATTGCATTAATTGTAAGAAGATTACACGATGTAGGTAAAAGCGGATGGTTCTATTTTATTTCTTTCATCCCACTAATTGGACCAATTTGGTTAATTGTTCTTTTCTGTACAGATGGAGAATACGGAAACAACCAATATGGAGAAAACCCTAAATTGGCATAATCATATGATCTGAGGTCATCTCAGAATAGATAAGAAAAAGCTGTTACATAGAAATATGGAGCAGCTTTTTTATTTTCAAAGGATGATAATAATAACAAGTCATAATTAAATCCTTATCATAGTTTGGACAATGAAATATCTTTTTAACTTCATGTCATTATCGAAGAATCATAAACTTTTTTAAAAATCATGAAATCAAAAAAAGAACAACTAGAGGAACTAGAAAAGGAATACGAAAAGCATTTAAAATCTTTAGATAATGAGACTTTACCTTCTTTAAAGAAGCAACAGAAGTTTGTGAAGAGAGCGAAGGAGTTAGAAGAGAAGATTGAGGAGTTGAAAGGAGGGGAGTAAACACCTTTTCTTTAAATTCGATGAATGGGCGTATGATGTACGCTCTTTTTTTTATGATTAAAATATAATCATTACTGAAATCTATTTCCATACAATTATGGATTTCCTCCTGTACGGACGTTGCACTGCAACGTCCTTACGAACCACTTTATATTTACCAGAGATTTTGTTGTGTACATACACTGCATATCACTCTTTTATATTTGGTTCATCATTAAAATCAAATACAAAAACCTTTTTCATCCCCCAAATTTCCCTTGCCTTTCATACAAAAAACATCGAAATTTAACCCATGAACAAGGAAGAATTAAAAGCATATTTGCTTAAAGAACAACTCGTAAATATATCGAATGCTTTAAAGAATATGTTCAGTCGTACTCAAGCATTTTATTTTCAGGTAACTACCACATTTACGGTAGCAAAAGATGGACGTTACGAAGTATCTACTCCAGATAATTTTCCTGTTTTTACTCCAAAAGGGCAAGGGTTTCTTGAAGACGGTGGCGATTATTTCATAGGAGAACTTCAACTTAGAAACCTTGATGAAGAGAGCCCGGCACAGATGGCTAAAGATTTAATTGATATTACATTTGATACGAAATAGATGGAATATTATAAAAATAAAGAAACAGTCAGTGAGTACATCAAAATGGCTGCAGAGGTAGACGGACAAGAACTTATTGATGTCTTGAAACATCATCTACCAAAGGGATTGAAGGTACTCGAATTAGGTACAGGACCAGGTACTGATTTTCATATTTTAGAAAAAGATTATGAAGTAATTGGGTCTGATTTTTCGGGAGAATTTCTCAAAAGACTAAAGAAACGTTTTGCAGAGGGGATATTCTTAAATTTAGATGCGTCCACCATAGAAACTGATGAAAAATTTGATGGTATTTATTCCAACAAAGTCTTTCAACACCTTACGGATGATCAAATAAAATCATCTATTTATAGACAGTTTGAAGTCCTGAACGAAGGAGGTGTTGTTTGTCATTCGATGTGGTATGGTGAAGGAGATGAAATCTTCAAGGGGATGTTAGTTAACTATCAGGATGAAAAATCTTTAATTCAATTATTTGAACCTTATTTTGAAGTTTTAGTAGTCGAGAAATATATGGAGTTTGAAGAAGGAGATTCTATACGTTTGATCGCTAAAAAGTTAAAATCATAAAGAAGGGAAGCACCGCCAAAAGCGATACCTCCCTAATAATATACTTCTGTGTATTCTAAGGTTAATTCACCTTAATTTTTGTGGTAATTACATCGTCAATCATTTCGATTTTAAGAATATAAATACCATGGGGAACTCTGCTTTCTTTCAGTGAAAGCGTAATTATTTCTTTAGTAGTAGTAGATAAATTATAAATTACTTGTCCCTGAATATTTGATATACTAATTGTAACTTCTTTATCTAAAGGAAGTCCTTTAATATTTAACTTCTGATTTGAAATAGGATTTGGATAAAAAATCACTTGGTTAAAGTCATCATTTAATACCTCATTCTCGAATGAATTAATTGATCTTGCTGAACTACTCATAGTTGCGAAATCACATGTATAATGATAGATTTTATTTGTTGAAGTGACTGTCCATAACTTAGAATCGGAAGTGATAGAAATTCTAGATCCAATGCCTGATAAAACCTCATAGGTACCACTCCCGACATACTTTTGAACAGAATTATTAGTATCCACAAACACAAATTCATCTTTTGTAGGATTGATGGCAATATCTTTAATTTTAAGATTTCCTTTTTTATCCCATCTACTCCCAAGCCATTGATATACGTATCCATCTGTTCCTCTTATCCAAGGTCGGTCATCACTAGCAGCAGCTATATCTGTTCCAAGTGTAGTACCGTAAGGACTTGACCAACCATCACCTAAATATTTGTACACTTTACCATCAGTTCCAATAGTATAAACATTATTTCCTACAGCAATGTCGGTACCTATACCTCTTCTATAAACCCAAGTATTATTGGTGTATTGATAAATTCTATTGTCCGTATTAATAGCCCATAATCCTGATTGTCCGACATCAACTTTTTTGATTCTCATACTGTTATCTACTAGAGAGAAACCATTATAACCATTTGATTTATATAAATAGTTATCTGTTCCGACAACATATGTATCGTTTTCATAAGCACCAATATCAAGAGCATTTCCATCTTGAAGAACCCAATCACAAGTTCCTTCTCCATTGTCACTTCCATTATCTCCTCCGTTACCATCAACACTCATTGTATAGGTGTAATCATTGTAAGACCAGTTATTATTGATTTTACTCCATAGACGTAGGTAAACTGTGCCTGTATTTGGAAGATTATTTACTATATATTTTTTCTCAGTAAATTCTCCACCAGTATTAAGAATATCTGTTTCTCCTACCGAAGTGCCTACATATAACCAATGGGAATCTCCTTCTAAATCCCATTTAAATTCAACAGAGTTGCTTTTAAGTACGCTACCTTCTTTTGGAGCTATACCTGTTATTTCTTCACCTCCATTATCGCCACCGTTATTTCCTAAACGATTTATGACCCATGATTTTGCAGAAGAACTAATTACCCATCTCATGTCTCTTTCAAAGAAGTCTTCTAAATTTCGATTAGCTGACAAACTCCAGATTTTATAAACATTATCTCTACACTCTTGGTAAGAAGTTCTACTTGAACGGTCACTTACAACATTACTTTCTAAGTAGCGGTATACTTTTTTTATCCAGGCATCACCACCAAAGTTTTCGTAAGAATAAATGATCATCCCCGTCATTAAATCGTTTACACTAGATTGCTGTCTCCATGGTAATCGATCTTTTCTCCAGGTATTATCAAAGTTGTATTGAGTATTGTTTAGGTAATATTCAAATTTGCTTACCATCCCTTCTCTAAATTGAGCTAGACTCTGACCGTAATAAAGTAATTCATAATTTAATGAAGTAGGAATCATTACAGCTTGAGCGTTATTAAATCCAACTGTCCACCATCCCCAATTGGAAGCGTTATCGTTCATAATCCAATCGAATTTATTGTTGAATCGAGTGAGGTAAAAATTTCTGGCAGTTTCATAAAGAAAAACCTGATGAATGGCGTTTCTGCCACTATTTGCAGCATCATACACCTCGTTAAATAACACTTTTCCTGTCGACATACCTCTAGTACCATGATAGGCGAGACCACCATAACCACAGTTGTCAGTAACAATCTCTATCACTGGAAGACCTTTGTAACTTGATTGTTTAGGTAAGTTCGAAAGGCCAGAGAACTCAACAAATTTAGCATCCATTGCATCTAAAATGTCGAGCACTTTATTCATGGTTGTAGCTGATCTACTCGAAGGAGATTCTCCTTCTATCATAATTACTACACGATTTCCGACCCAAGCGGTCGCACTTTTTGTACCTACGCAGCTAGGTACTTTGAATGTGAAAGTGGTTTGTTCTGGCGTAGCGGCGTTTGAATTCTTTGCCAAGAACATAAAACATACAATCGTTAAAATAGATTGAAGTCTAAATAAATAGTTGAACATTTTTATTAGTAATTTTTGTCGTAATAAACGTGGATGAACCACTAAAAAATGTAGAAAGCGACAGACACCTAAGGACTATGAAAGGTGCCTTCAATGTTTCTACCTAAATCAAATAAATAGTTTAATATAAAGTTTTTGGAATTTGGCTTTAACGGACAAGCCAAATCTATTATCAAATAATTAGTTATCTTCTATTTTCGAGAGCTGTATAATAAAAGAAGTATTGTTTTTACTTCTCCGAGAGCTTGAATAATGTTTTGTTAAAATCTATTACGTTGCAAACTTAAAAGGATAAAAAGCAATAAAGAGGGATAAAATTACCATTTTTAAGGGGGTATATTATTAACTTTAATTAAGTGTGATATTTACAAAATACCCGTTATCTTCATTTTTAGACAATCTTAGATATAAACATTTTTTTTATAATCATCAATTGATCAAGAAATAGTATTTCCTTGATGCTGTGATTTTTAACTCTATTAATCTATAATACTAATGAAAGCAACATTCAGCTTTATTCTTTTTATTTTAACTTTTCAATCTTTTGCTCAAATCGTATTTGAGAAAAACCTTGGGATATTCTTTGTTTCGTTATAGTTCAAAATAAATATTGATATAGAAAAAAGGCTAAGAGAGAAAATTCATATTCTTTTCTTAGCCTTTTTGAGTTGTTTTACCAATATAATCAATCCTTTAAGGAGCTTCCGTTAAAGTAATTTCAACTGTTTTTCCCACTTGTATTTGTATTGTCTGATACTTATAAGTACCTGCGTATTGTACAACATAATTACCAGGGTTTAGTTGATAAGTATACGTTCCTTGAGCATTTTCTTCAAGGATGAGTGCATCATACTCGCTATATCCATTTGGATTAGAAACGATAGCATTATCGAAAATGGCAAAATCTCTTGGTTCTACTGAAGTGGTTACTTTTAGTTCACCAGTCATTTCTACTTCTTGATAACAAGAATTAAAGAAAATAAGGAAAATGCTTAAGCTGAGAAGTCGGATTAGTTTTGAAGTTTTCATTTGAAATTAGGTTTAGTTTTGACTAAAGTTAAATGAAAAATTAGTAATGTCAAACCCTTAAATATCTAATTGAGTACTCTATAGTGTGTTAATTTGAACCTTTCGGTATTCTTTGATATAGAAATATAGTTCGATTACTGCAATATTAAACACCCACCCCAACCAAGCTACAAACTTATAAGTATCCATTGGAGGAGTAGCTAAAGTATTTACTATAATCCATTTAAATAGTCGAAGGCTAATTGCCGAAAGGGTTAGTGCAAAGCTCCTCAACATAAACTTTTGGTGCAAATCCCAATTTTTTAATCGGACATAGTCAAAAGCTTTATAAGTAAACCAAAACCACAAAACAGCTTGAAGAACAAAAGAAGTTTTTGTAAAGGTATCTCCATTAGCATGTAATGCCATAATAAATCCGGAAGGACAACTCACCAATAATATGAGGAAGACATATATTTTTCCGATATGTTTATGAATGGATGGAAATTTAATTCTTATGGATTTAGAAAATTGAAATCCACCCAATACAAGTACAAAAATGCTGCTATATACATGTCCAAAAAAGGCTATTTGATAATAGGGCAGTTGAATTTCCTCCTCTTTGAGATTCAGAAAGGCGACATCAAATTGTATGGGGATATACTGAAGTGTAATGAGCAGCATTAGATAGCTAAAGTAAATGAATGCTGCATAGTATATCACTTTGAAAACCGGAATGGAAATCGATTTCATCATAGACTATCCTCGACCAAAAGTATCATAATACTCAGAAGCATTTTTCTCATACTTCAATAAAAGCTTGATATTCTGTTTTTCGATATCCGTCAGGTGAGCTCGAATATCAGTATGTACTGGAATGTACCAAGGTTGTCTATCAAAGAACACTCTTAAAGGCTGATTTTTATAGGAATATCCGTGTCGAGCATAAATCGTATTTCTGATGATCATCAAGTCGGTTTTTGAGAGATTTTCTACGTCTTCTTTCTTCAGAAGCGTAGTAGATGCATTGATCTCTTGAGAAGCATGAGTGGATTGAACCATAGCCTCTTCCATCCAAGTTTCTATAATCCCGTCTTCATATTCTGCAGATTTTTCTACATTTTTAGTTTTATTCCAATCTTTGTATGTCATCCAATTGAGTTGATGATTTGGGTTATATTTAAAGACTTTTTTATCTAAGTTATAAGTTCTCTTTCTAATATTAATCTCTTTATAAGCTCTCCATTTACCAATCATTTGATTGTTTTCTAGGTGAATTTTAAACTGAAAAGCCCCATCATATTTATGGTCACCCGGTTCTTTAACATCAAAAGCATAGACACCATTTGATTCTTTTTTCATGGTACCTTTAAATGGACGATCATTACCAGCAACCACACTATGTCCAATCACTTTATCTCCATCAATTTTATCAATTGAAATATTGATTTTGTTTTCCTTGTTCCAAGAATCATATTCTCCCATTCTAACGCTTCTATCAAAATCATCGTCTTTTAGGAAATAACCCACCCAGAAGCCAATTAAAGAATCGGTAGAGTAATGGATTTCAGTTACTGTTGTTTCTTTTACATCTTGATTAGGAATTTCCTCAACTTGAGTTCCCTCTTCTATGACCACCTTTTTATCAGAGTTTTTGATGTGACTTTCGCAGTTGAAAAGGAAGATGATTAGCGGGAGTACTAGTAGTTTTTTCATTAGAGTAACATTAAAGTTTGTATCGACAAAGCTATAAAAATAAATCAATTTATGTGATGTTGATAGCAGGTATGAAACTAAAGAAAAAGAATTTTATTCTACATTTGTTCAGAAAATGATGAGTGAAATGGGTGTTTTTTGGAGATAAAATTCGCTTTCTTTACACGATAAACAACGTTTTTTAATTTTATACCCCCTAATCTGAATAAAAAATCACCGATCGAAAGTATGGTTTTATCTACTTTCGAATTAAGCAAATGAATTACAAGACATCATCAGAACTAAACTGATATTAAACGTATAAAGTATGAAGTTATTTAAATCAATACCGGTTCTATTTTTAGGTATTGCAATGTCTTGTCAACAACCGCCGTCAAATACGGAGTTGTCACAAGATGATGTAATAAAAGAAGATTGGGAATCGATTTCTCAGGTAAACAAAGAACCTGATTGGTACAAAGACGCAAAGTTTGGTATTTACACTCACTGGGGCCCCGTTTCTGGTGCGTTCGTAAATATGGATAAAAACGAATACCTAGGAGGTTGGCACGGCATGTTAATGTACGGGAAAAAAGGCCTGCCGAATTGGAAAACAGGAGAATATCCAAAAGACGAAAATGGAAACGAAGTTCATAAACCAACTTCTAATTACTTACACCATGTTGAGCAGTTTGGTGACCCTAAAGAGTTTGGTTATAAATATCTAATTGAAAACTTTAAACCAACAGGATTTAATGCTGAACAATGGGCGGAGTTATTCAAAAAATCAGGAGCTAAGTTTGCTGGACCTGTAGCCATGCACCACGATAACTTTGCGATGTGGGATGCCAAAACTACAAGATGGAATTCTGTAAACTATGGAGGAATTGATATTTCTGCGGAGTTAAAAGAGTCTGTAGAGAAAAGAGGAATGAAGTTTATTGGTTCTTTCCATCACGCTTTTACTTGGAAATATTATGTTCCTGCTCACGAGTATGGAGGAGTTGATCCAGAAGATTACGATTTATATACAGAACCACACGGATGGGACAGTAATGTTCCTACTGAAGCTTACCATAAAGATTGGTGGGCGAAGCTAAAAGAATATATCGATGTGTATCAGCCAGACGTAATTTGGTTCGACTGGTGGTTAGAGAACATGGACGAGAAATACAGACAAAAATTCTTGGCTTACTATTACAACAAAGCAAAAGAATGGGATAAAGAAGTAGTGGTGATGTTTAAAGAAACTACTTTCCCAGAGTCTACAGCTGTTAGAGATTACGAAAGAGGTCGTCCGAACCAACCAAAAGCAGATGCTTGGGTAACGGATACTTCTCCAGGTACATGGTTCTACAGATCGAATGCGAAGTTTGTATCAACAAATGAATTAGTTGATATCTTAATTGATATTGTATCGAAAAACGGTAACATGTTATTGAACGTTCCACCAGATCCTGACGGTACTATTCCTGAACCAATGGTTAACCTTTTAACCAACATTGGTGGTTGGTTAGACGTAAATGGAGAAGCGATTTACGGAACAAGACCTTGGACAATTTTTGGTGAAGGACCAACTAGAATTCCTTCAGGTGGACACAAGATCGAAAGACAAAAAATTGTTTATACAGAAAACGATATTCGTTTTACTAAAAAGAACGATAATGAGTTTTATGCTTTAGTAATGGATACTCCTAAAGGTGATATTCAAATTGAAACATTGAGCACTAAGTTTGGCATCTTGAACAATGATATCGAGAAGATTACTTTACTTGGTAGTAATGAGCCATTGAAGTGGGAGAGAAATGAAAAAGGTTTAGTGATCAAAAAGCCGAAGTCATTCCCTACAGATTATGCTCACGCGTTTAAAATTCAATGTGAAGGTTACAGAGAAACTGATATCGGTGGAGAACTAGAACAAGAATTATAAACAATTGATATTGTAAAATAGTTATAATTTGAAATAAAGACTTTTAATAGTAAAAGGCGAGGAATCTTTCTTCGTCTTTTTTTTTGTTCCATCATCAAATACTTTTTTTGATGTTGAACCTGAATATTTCCATCTAAATAATTGTTCTGTATAGGTCGATGAACTACTTTTGAATACCTAATAAAAAACTACCAAACTATTTAAAAATGAGACTAATATTCATCTTACTATTTATTTCTACTTCAATTTTCTCTCAAAATCTAAAAGGAGTAGTTTATAATGCATCAAACAATAAACCTATCCAAAATGTAAATGTCTATTTAAAAAATGACTTGATTAAAGCGACAGTCACTTCTAAAAAAGGAGTTTTTAAGCTTTTTACTGAAAAGAACATTTCTCTATCGGATACTATTTGCTTCTCTCATGTGGGGTATCAAACAGAATCAATTCCGCTTTTTACATTAATTAAAAGTGGCCACAGAATGTATTTAAATGAAGTGGTGCATGAGTTAGAAGAAGTGGTGATTGAAAGGAAACGAAATTTACAGAGCGAATTGAAGTTTTCTAAAGTAAGTAAATTACCCAAAGGGGTGTATAATTTTGGCTCAGTACTAGTGGGCTCAAAGATCTATATCTCAGGAGGTGATGAATCTATTTTTGTCAACACTGGTCTACAGAATTATCAGACGATTACAGAAGTGGCAAGATATGCATCGAAAGCTTACAGCTGGGAGGGGTATCAAGATGTCTTACAAATTTATGATATCGAAAATAACACTTGGGAATTGATAGATGATAAATTTCGAAAGAAAGCCTATCATGAAGCAGTGGACATCAATGATAAATTATACTTGTTAGGAGGGAAGTCTTTATCAACGAGTAAAAAGCTTGAGTATTTAGAAAATACCATAGAAGTCTATAACCTCAAGACAGGTGAATTACAGATAGATTATACCAATCCACATCAAGCGGTTAATTTTTCCGCAGTAGCACACCATCAAAAAATATATGTGATGGGTGGTTCTGTCCATCGAAAAAACAATGGGAAAAAAATCTTTACAGATCAGGGACATGTTTTAGATACCAAAACTGGCTATTGGTATGAACTCCCAAAGATGAGACAACCGAAAGAGACGACCGGTATACTTATCGGTAATAAAATATATGTTGTAGGTGGATTTAATGGGCAACCTCTAAAAGAAATAGAATCGTATAACATTGCTACTGAACAATGGGAAAGTGAAGCCGATTTACTCTATGGCATCGAAAATCCGTCTCTAGCCTATGTAGATAATTTGTTATACATTTTGGACGACGATAGTATATTTATCTATAACATAAAATCAAAAGTGATGAGTGAGTACCGTACAAACCTAAATCTAAGGGATGCGTCTATCACTATTTATGAGGACACCTTATATGTATACGGAGGCTACGAAAAAGAATTTGGAGATAAATGGTTCTCGAACTCTGTATATAAACTTCCTTTGGTGGAGTTTATGGATACTAAAATGGCGGGGAAGTAATTCCCCTTTTTTAATTTGTAATATAGTTTTAAATTAGAAAACTATTTACAACTAAAGACTAAACTATGAATATCGAAAAAATAAAAAACTTCAATCAAATTCTATTATCCGTAGTAGGTGTAATACTTATTTGTTTTTTACTTCTTGGTTTCTTTTCAGCCGCATTTATACTTACAAATGAAGTGTTTAAATCCAAAAAAGATAATGGTTCTACTGGGATTCTTGCTGAAGAGAAAGTAGAAGAACTACAATCCGAAAACAAAAGAAAACAATTGGTAGCTTATGAATATCCAAGATTAGCTGATATACTAAATCAGGTGTACATTATTCCTATCACTCATATTAATTTAAAAAAGGCTGAAAATATTGCAGAGTATGAATTCGAGGAAAGAGATGCTTATGAAAGATTTGAATTTAGTGACAGTAAAAGTTATAAATCTTATAGAGAAAGATATTATCATAATCTAATAGTATTTGATAATAAAACGCTAACATCAAAAAAACTTTTTAATGGCAGACTTAATTTTAATCGTATTGATGTTGATTATTTTAAAGCAGATGGCGATATCATAGTTAATTTTAAAGCCGCTACAAAAGATACAAATAAAGACGGAGTAATAGATCAATTGGATTTAAAATCGATTTATCTTTATTCGATAACCAACGATAAATTAAATGAAATAACCCTTCCTAATGCAGATGTGAAGAACTATAATTTTATTGAAGGAGAAAAAGATTTAATCATCAATTTTGGTATAGATGCCAATAAGAGTGGTATTTATGATAGCCGTCAAGAACCCAATGTAATAAAGAAATATATTTATAAAACGGGTGAATTGGTCGATGTTATTCAGCCCAAAATGATGAAAGAACTACAGCAGCAGTTGGAAGGTTCTTCAAAATAAATGTTACAGGCAGATATTTTATTAAAATATCTGCCTGTAACATTATACAAACCCTTTAATGTTAACTTAATTTTAAATCTGTTTACTATTCAACTTTGTTAAACATTTAATTTGCACTTTTCCTTTACCTCAATAAATCAAATCCTATATTTGCGACATTATTGCATTAAATAGCTAAATGAAAAAACTACAACTAATTAGCATTGCTTTGGTTATGAGTCTTTTTGCTTGTAATCAAGAGGAAGAATTATCATCAAATTTACGTATAGCTCATCTTGAGTATGGAAAAGGAAGCACTGGACATGGAGATAATCAAATAGGTTATGCTGGTGTTGATCTACATCTTGAAGCGCAAGTTGAAGGTAATTATCGAGTGTCAGAAGTTATTCTGACCATTGAATCATTGAATGGTGATCAATCAGAGGAATATGATTATTCCGAGCATCATGGAGGGATACTGAATCCAAATATTCATGAACATCCAATCATTCCAGCAGAATTTGATACAGGAGAGTATTATCTTGAGCTATCTGTGACAGATGAAGCAGGAGAAAAAGTGGTTGAAGGTGGACCTTTACAAATCGTCCCTTTAATCGTGTTCAATAACGTGGAAATATCAGGAGAAATTCTTCCTGGCGAACAAATAAGTATTGCCTTTCAATTAGAAGGATATAACATTCTAAAAGATCTTTATATAGTGTTAGTAGATAGTAATAATCAAGAAGTATTATCAAATTACTATGACTTTACTGCTGCAAACACCCATCAAATCGATTTCAGCGACCGTATTTCAATTCCTTCAGATTTACCTGAAGGGGAGTATGTTGTAAAAGCAATTGCATCGGATGCTCGACAGAATACAGTTGAAGAAATATTTCAATTCTAAATCCAAATTTACTTAAATGAAAAACTACTTAATTTTACTACTACTTTTTAGCAGTACTTTTTTTGCATGTCAAAAAGACGATAGTCTATTAGAAGATGAAGTCGAAGTACCTGAAGATGCACCTTACATTGAATATGAAGGTTTAAAACTTGTGGTAACGTATACTGATAACAACATTGTGGAATTAAGAGAGCCACACAGTGATCGTATCGATACGTTATTTACTGAAGAAGAAGGTACTAAAGTGATTCATGAATTAGGGCCAAAGATTGCAAACGCAATGGTTTACAGTGAGAATACGGTTTATGGTATTTTTACAGGACTTGATCTTCACATGAACCACTACCATACGTATCCGCCAGCAATAAAAGTAACAACTTCTACACCACAATTGGATAATCCAGATTGGAGTGATTTTCAAGCTATTTGGAGATCAAAAGAGAGTGGAAATCTCTTTAACTTAGGAGCCGAAGATATTTTGAATGGTGGACAGGCGAAAGAAATTGAATTGAATCATCATCAAAAAGCGGGTGTGAATACACCTTATTTATCTTCTGGTTTTGGCGATAATTACTACTTGTTAATCAACGATCAGAATCAATTGGATCTTTATAATGTTGGGACTGAAGAAATCGATAAATCATATAAAGAATTTAATGAGATTTACTCAGCCAATACTTATGCAGTTAATTGGGATGAAAATTATGGTTTAGTATCTACTGATCAAGGTGTCTTTACTTTTGTATTTAAAAACGAAGGTGATTGGAGTAATCCAGAAATCGTGATGTATGAGAAAATGCTTGATTACCCTGAAGATAATGTGAAGTTTGATCAGTTAATCTACAGAAAATATTATAACGGTTCTGCAACTATCAAGATTGCCTTAGGTATCGATAATGAGAAAGGTATCTATAAAATTGATGTAGAAGAAGGAAAGATCAAAAAAGTGGTAGATGTTGAAAATATCAAAGCTTTTGAAATCAATTACATGATGAGCATGTTGTATGTATTGTCAGAAGATCAGAAGTTTGTAGCTTATGATTTAGGAACATTTATTCCGGTCAATTCTACAACAGTGAATGAAGATCTTTCTGAAAATGTAAGAGTAGCAGTAAGTGAAAAATTTGCTTACGTACATACTGGAAATAATACTTACATTAATGTATATGGTGCTAAGAACATGATTCCATATACACCAATCGAAACAAACAATAAGATTTCTGATATCGGTACTTTTGGTAACATGATTGAGTTGCCAATTGATAATCATGATTAAGAAATTGAGAATCTTATATACAAAAACACCATCAAGTTTGTGCTTGATGGTGTTTTTGTATTCTTGAAACTAACTCTTTATTTCAGAGAATTAATTTACTTTTTTAATTGTTGGAGGTATCCATGTTCTATCACTTACTTTTTCGTGCGGAGAATAAAGTCGTAATGTTACTCTAATGTCATCTTTTGGTGCGGGTAACCAATTTGACATTTTATCATCAGAAGGTCTTTCATTTTGGATATAAATAGTCAAAGATCCATCTTCGTTGTATTTTAAGTCATTTATATCACTTAATGCATAACGATCTAATTCATTGTCCACTAAATATTGATCTTTGTCGTACATGGTTACTGACCAAAAAGCATAGGCAGGAGGAAGATCATCATGAGCAAAAGTAAGCTCATATTTATTATCGCCTGTTAAATCATCTCCATTTTCATCAACCCTTGTTACTGGATAAAAAGCATCTTCAATAATGTTACCACCAAGTCCGATATACGACCAACCTGCACGTAATTCGTATTCCGTACCATAACGTCCCATATCATAGGTTAAGGTCCAACCATTTTTGATTTCCCCAAGATGAGCAATAATCTCTTCTAGCTTTTCATGTCCTTCTTGAAATCCTTCTTTTATAGCTTTTTGAACATCATCACTGAATTCGTTCAGGTTGAAATCTTGACCCGCTTCAATATTGATTTTCTTAAAATGATGAATGACATCTTTATCTGCTTCATAAGTTAAATTACCAACTAATAATCGATTAAGATTAGAGAAAAACTCTTCAGCAGACATTTTTTGAACACTTTCATTTACATCCATAGGGAATTCGATATCAGTTAAAGCAACTTCTGTTGGAGGTGTATAATCACTTCCCCAAGCAGATAATGGAGTAAGTTTAATCTCATCCTGAATAGCATTTACCATTGGATAATCTTCTTTACCGCTTGAGTATAACCTTCCACCAATACAAGTGATGTTTGTGTTCGAACGAATTAATTCAACACCGTCTGGGATCGTACCCTTCCAATTTGGACCGGCAATCATAAAGTTTCCACCTTTTTCTCCATATGTTCTAACACCAGGGCCTGCAACAACATCGTTCCATGCATTTAATATCTGCATAATCCAATATCTATCTTTTATTTCAGGTACAGATAAAATATATGGTTCCTGCTCAAGGTCTAATCCAGCAAAAGAGTATAAACAATCTACATTAAAACCTACCACCATTTTGTTACTTGCATCAACAAATTGTCTACTGTGACCAAATTGTCCCATGGGTGCCATTAGTCCATTTGGAGCGGTTGTATATGTGATTCTTTGGAACTGCTTTTCCCATAATAAAGCAGGTAATCCAAAAATATAGGCTTCTTTTGCTAATCGCTTTGCTTCTTCAGGTGAAACTTCATTGTTATCTTTTGTATTCCCAGTACAAGAAGTTGCTGATAACAAAATTACAAAAGATAAAAAACTAAGAATTATTCTATTAAGTATTTTCATGATCTATTTGATTGATGTATTAGGTATAATTATTTAATTTTTTGAACTACTGGAGGTATCCAACTACCATTCACTACTTGCTCTTTTGGAGTATATAATCTAAGAGCAATTCTAAATGGCCCTATTGGAGCAGGTAACCAATTGGTTACTTTATCTTCAGTTGGTCTGTCTTTTTGCATATAAATGGTTAGTGAACCGTCTTCGTTGTAAGTAAGGTTACTTCGATCTCCGACTGTATATTTGTTCAGTTCATTATCGACTAAATAGCTTTGGATATCATACATTGTTAAAGACCAAAAAGAGGCTACTGGAGGAAGTTCTTCTTTTGTAAATGTGATTTTGTAAGCGTACTTATTTGTATCAAACATTTCACCGTCTTCATCAATGATTGTGGTAGGATAAAAGGCATCTTCTAACAAATTTCCTCCAACACCAATTAACGACCATGCAGCTCTGTAATTATAGTCAGTACCAAAACGGCCCATATCATACGTTAAAATCCAATTATTCTTTAATTGTCCAAGATTTTTCACTCTTTGAGCAATAGCATGTTTAGCATCAGCCACACCAAAGGTAATTGCTTCTTTTACTTCCTCGCTATAATTATTGTAGTTGAATTCTTCTCCAGGAATGATTCCTAATTTAGAGATCTTCTCCATAAAAGGTTGATCTTCTTCATAGGGAGGATTATTTACCAAAATTTTATTTAAAGCATTAAAGAACTCTTCAGGAGTTAAAGACATGACAATTTCATCTACATCACGATTCCCATCAAAATTTTCTTTTAATGCAACATGAGATGGTGCTTCATAATTTTTCCCCCACTGATTTAAAGGAGTAATTTTAATTTGATCTTGAATAGCATTTACCTCCTTATATTCTTCTTTACCACTACAGTACAATCTCAAAACAATCAATGTAGTTTCCGTATTTGCACGTAAGAGTTCCATGTTATCAGGAACATTTCCTTCCCATTTTGGACCAGCGACTAAAAACGTTCTTGGTTCGCCACCATGTGTTCTTGAACTTGGAACTGCCGGGACTTCATTCCATGTATTGATAAGTTGCATTAACCAGAATCTATCACCCATTTCAGGAATTGTAATGACTAAAGCTTCTTCCGAAAGGTCTATGCTTGCTAATGAAGCCAATACATCCACATTATTACCCACATATTGTCTGTTACTAGCATCAACGAACTCTCTACTATGTGCAAATTGATTGATTGGCGCTTTTAAACCTTCTGGTTTGGTGACATAGCTATTTACATAAAATTGGTTCTCTATAAAAACGGCTGGAAACCCAAATTCAAATGCTTCTTTTGATAACAATCGAGCCTCTTTTTCTGATATATCTATTTTTGATTGTGCAATAACACTATTGAGTGAAAATAGGATGAGTATCGCATTGATAAGGTTAAAATGTTTCATGATTTAAAAATTTAATTGTTTTTCTTTCGTATCATGTTACAAACTTCGTATTTTTAATTACGATTATTTGTTATAAAAACATCGATTTTCGGTATAAAACGATCAAAATGATGAAGCAGTATTTATTTTCTTTCGAAAAGGAGATCAACTCAGAGAGTATCATGAAAAACCTAAAGCATTTTGATGAATATCAACATGTGAATAATCATTTTTGGGGAAAAGGGAAGCAAGGAGAAATTGATATTTGGTGGTATGATGATTTCGAAAGTGAATTTCAGATTATTGTTTTTAACATGAGTTTGAAGGAGGACTTTCATTTTTTAGATGATCAAAAAGACTTTGATAGTATCACGTTTCGTTTTTTCCTAAATCTAGAAGTGGTGTATGATCAACTTAAAATTGGAAAAGAAAATCATTCGAATGTAGTGGTCTATAATTCAAAAAGGAGTGTTCATACAACGGTACCCAAAAACCAAAAGATGACAGGAGTAACTTTTAGAATTACCAAATCCTTTATAAAGAAGTTAACGAAAGAACGATGGGATCAAATATCTGATATCATAGGAAATTCTGAAAACTGGATGATACATGAAACTTTAAGTCTAGAGATGGATAGAATACTAAAGGACATTATCATTTTACAAAGTGGGATAGAAGGTAAATATGGACTCACTTTGTCCAAATCAATCGAGTTAATCACTTATTTACTGATTCAGATTGTACACCACCGTTCAAATCAGAAAGCTTTTCGAATTGATGACGACTTAATGGTTGAACTATTTAAAATTAAAGATCAGTTATTAGATAATTTGATGGATCCCCCTCCAATTACTGAATTGAGTCAGGAATACGGGATGAATATAGGAAAGCTGAGGAACAATTTTAAAAAGGTATTTGGTAGTTCCCCCCATCAATTTATTATTAATGAAAGATTAATTGAAGCGAGAAGACTAGTAAAAAACACAAAAATGAGTATGTCCGAAATCTCTGATTTAACTGGTTTTACAGACTCTTCCCATTTCTCTAAAGAATATCGAAAGAAGTATGCTATAGCTCCATTAAAGGATAGGAAAGATAAATCTAAGATACTTTAAATATTTGTATATAATTCATCTAGATTTTGAGGGTATATATAGAGAAAAACAAAATCCTACCTTGAACAAAATTCACTGTAGGATTGATATTGGATAAATACAAAAGTATATAATTCCGCTGTTGTTATCTTTTTAAACTTAGGTTTAAAAATAGATTAACTTTTTTAGACCTAACTTTAAGTAGTGTACGGATAAATATTATTGTTAAAGAGATAATAAGCATAGTTAAAAAGTTGTTAGTTTGTAAAAGGACTCCCTAAAACTAGGGAGTCACTTAAGATATGATAGGGGTTCTATTACGAACGATTAGTATTCTAGCACTAAATTACTTTTTGAAAACGAAGGTAGTCATGAACCTTAACTCATGCTGACCAACGTGGTCCGGCTTAACAACGTTGTTGTAGTATTGTACACCAAGGTTTACAGGTAGTTTACCCATAAATACAAGCTTACTGATACCACCACCTACTGGCACTGTCCATTGCTGACCTTTTTCAGCATTCCAGTTGGCTACAATTGTAGGGAATGTGTTGATCATCCAACCTTTACCTAAACTTTTTGCGATTAATGTCTGACCAACGAATGTGTTTACATCGTTTCTATTTTGGTCGCCAGCAAAAGATACTGTTTGACGGAAGATCATATCGAATGTCCAACCGTTAGTTTGGTATACTAAAGCCAATGAAGCACCTGCACTCCATTTACCTGTCCCTAACATGTCGCTTGTTGCAGTAGGCATATCGATCGATGGACCAATACCCCAAGCTAATTTACCTACATTTTTAGGAGCAAAGAAGAACGAGTAGTTCAAATCTGTAATTCCAAATTGAGGATTTAAATTATTTTCTAATCCAGTTGTTGCAGGTAAATAAGACAACCCCATTACACCACGGTGTACGATACTGAATTTTTCAAATTCTTGAGCCACGATAGGTTGTAATGACATCGTGTAAGTGGTACCGTCCATACCAGGGATTCCCATACCCAAATTGTGTTGGATTGGTAATGCAATAATACTTGATAATGGGTTTTGCAATTTGTTTGCAATGTCATCAGCAGCATCTTGAGCATTAACAGCTGTAATTCCAAACACAGATAAAGCAATAAAAGCCAAAGCTTTTGAAGGTAGTAATTTTTTAAGAAGTTTCATTTTTTTCGTGATTTTCGTTCTATTTGATAATACAAATGTAGAGGGTTGAAAAAGGAAACTTTTGGAAAAAAGAGCGTAGTTTTGGTAAAAAAAGAAACACACCTAAAGTATTCATTACGATTACTTTAGGTGTTAATTTATATTTAATATTATCTGTAAATATTAATTAAAATCACTTGAAAATACTGTGTGTTTGCTCTACTTTTTGAAACTTCAACTATATAGAAACACTCTTTTCTAAAAAGGTTGAACTTACTACTAAAAAGAAGAATTATTTAACAATTGTAGCTATGCAATTTTACAATGTTGAATCTTCCTTTCCCTTAAAGGAGCATTGCCAAATTCCTTTTTATATAGTTTTGTAAAATGAGAAGAATCGGCAAAACCTAGTAAGTCTGAAATTTCTGACATACTTAAGGAAGTAGTAAATACTTTTCTTCTTGTTTTAAACAAACGTTCCCTTATTAAAAATTGATGAGGTGTAAGTCCATATACCGACCGAAATGTTTTTCTAAGTTTAGGGATACTAATACCAAATTCTCTACTTAATTCTTTTAATGTAGGAGGTTCCATGAGGTTAGAAATGATCATTTTTTTTACTTCAAGCATTTCCTCTCTTACATCTATAGTCAGGTACTTTTCTTTAGACTCTTTTCTTCTTTGGTTGATATTCACCAAAAAATGAGTAATCAATTCAATAATCTTAGATGATTTAAACCCAAATTTCCCAGGTATATCAATTTGTAAAGAAAAGATTTCACGTATGCAGTGCTCCATTTCTTGATTCATTGTATGAAACAAGTAGGGTTTATCATCAAATAAATTGGAAAAATATAAAGCATCTTCTTTTAAAACATGATGTAGTAAACGGTCGGAAAAACTACAGGCAATTCCTTTTATATGCTCATTTTCTTTAAGATCAAGCTTTATTTCATCTCCTTTCTTAAATAGGATGCTTTTTACGTTTTCCCCTTCTCCGATACAATGACCTTTAAAATACACATTGGATTCCCATATGAATAAGGCTAAATATTGATTGTCTGATTTGATCTCATCTTCTATTACAGTATTTTGAGAAACGTGAAATTCGAAAAGTACTGTATTTAGAATAGTTTCCATTTCATTAAATAACCAATAGTTACAAGTGCCATGATCACTATACCCGGAGTAGAAGTTTTCTCTTTGTACGATTTTAGTGAACTGATTGAAGTAAGCTTCTAATTCAGAAGCTTTTTTAAGGCTAATAAAGTTATGCTTGTTCATTTAGAAAAAAAATTGATGAATAATTAGGTTCACCATTTCTCAAAATTGTTGTAAAATAGAGTGTAGGGAAGCATTCTGATATTTACCATATAATTACAAAAAAGTAAATATCAGTGGATAGGTTCATCTAAGAAGGATATCTAATTTTGATTTAAAAATTCTAAACTATTTAATAAATATTTAGATATAATTGATCGAAGAAATTTTAAAGGTAAGAGATAAACCTTCAGTGATTGTTATTTAATTTACAGTACATTCATATCTTAGTTATTTTTGAGTAAATGCTTGAACATCATTCAAAACTTCATCTAAAAACTCGAATTATCAATTGATGTAAATTGTTAGAAGACATTTTGGGCCTTTATCAATAGGGTTTGATCCTTTACACACATTTTGAACCTATTTAGGTGTTTTAATTATAGTTGTAACTTCAGAAGGGCTAAATCCTTTTATTTTTTTAAACATCTGAGAAAAAGTGGAAGGATAATCATACCCTAATTCATAGGCAATCTGACTAATATTTTTTTGCTTTGATTGTAGCATCTTATGTGCTTTATTCATTTTAGATATCATAAAATATTGATAGACAGAATTATTAAACACAGTTTTAAAGTCTCTTTTTAATTTTGATTTACTTATACCAAACTCTAAGGATAAATTTTCTAAATTAATTTTTTCTCTTACGCTACTATCTAATCGTTCTTTAATTTTTAAAAGACGCTGATAATCATCTATGTGTATTCCATTTAAAGTATCATTGGTAATTAGTTCATTTACCTTCATAACAACATGGGTCAAAATCTTTAAAATAATGAGAAACATATCCCTTTTTAACAACATTAATATGTATACTATCTTTCACCTTACTTACCTTTCTTCTTATGTGAAGTGGTTCTTTTAAATTAGTATCTGCGATAACAAAATGAACTCCATCCATGATATCATAGGCTGTCCAATCCATTGTACCTAAATGATTATCTAAACGATAATTATTATCTGTGATTTTTCCCCCTAAATTTTCTTTGAATGCTTCAAAATAATTTTGACATTTTCCTTCAGTCATAGTGAAATCAATTTTAGTTTTTTCCATTTGTAAAGTTTTTAAAGGTAAATATGAAATTGTGATCAGCAGAAAAAGACTGTTAGTAATCTAACAGCCTTTATAACCATTTCAATTTTAATTAATTGAATGCCGAACTAGCAAGCGTTCGTATCTATTCGTAATGATAGTCGGTTTTAGTCACATTCATTTTCTCAACTTGTTCTCTTTTTTTTTGGGTAAAGAATAAATTATCAACCTCTATATTGATTGTGATACAAATATAAAGAGGTATTAAAAAAGCTCTTTGAATAAAAGAGCTTCATTTTTGTATAAAAGTGATTTTCTTCAATTAGCTATGTTTTTGTTTTCTTTCAGTTAAAGGAGTGATACCAAATTCTTTTTTATAGAGCTTAGTAAAATGTGATGAATCTGTAAAACCCAAAAGGTCAGATATTTCCGTCATACTCTCTTTGGTTTGAATCACCTTTCTTCTCGCTTCATGCAATCTTTCTCTTATAATAAATTGATGTGGTGATAATCCAAAAACATTTTTGAAATCTTTTCTGAGTTTAGGAATGCTTACACCAAGTTCCTGACTTAACGATTCGATGGTAGGAGGATACATCAAGTCACTTACTAAAATTGTTTTAATGTTAAAGATATCTTCAGTTTCTTTTTGAGTTAAATCAAATTTCTTTTGACCTGTTCTATGTGTATAGAATTGAGTGAAAAAGTGGGTAATCAGCTCCAAAATTTTAGCCGATGAAAAGCCATACTTTCCAATTCTTTCAGATTGTAGGGCAAAAAGCTCACGAATGCATTGTTCCATTTCGTAAGTGATATGCTCAAAGAACACCCAATTACTATTGTTCTTTAATAAATCATTTAGCTCATCGTAATTTTCTCTACCTGTATTTTGTAATAGTTTCTCAGATAGATGCACTGTAATTCCTTTTATTTTCTGACCAGGATCACATTTAACAATGGTTCTTCTATGTGCATTAAAAATAGCAGCACCTTCAACATATCCGCTACCAATTTTTTTATCTTTATAATTCACGCTAGAATCCAAAAGAAATACGAGTAAATAGCCGTTATCATCATTCTGAATATCCTCAAAAACGATGGGTTTCTCAATTTCAATATCATAAAGAACAGAGCTAATGTAATGATCAAATTCGTCGAATAGCCAATAATTAAATACGCCATCATCAGATTTTCCCCAGTAATGATTACCCTTAATTTCCGTTTCATCAAAAAGGTTAAAGTACTCTCTAAAAGCCTCATCCGTATAATGTCCGTCTAAATTATGTCTATTCATCAACGATTTCTTTTTTTACCAAAACTAGGTTTTTTTATACAACATTACTAAGATATTTTCCTACACATTTGTAATGTTCTTAATCGATACTATGAGTTACGATGATAAGTGTAAAGGTATAAAACAACTTTTGGATTTGTCAAAGTAAACACAATAATCATCTCACAAATTTACAAAATGAACTACCTAATAAGATATAAGATTTATTTGCTACCTGTGTTATTAGTTTTCTCCTTAGGAGTGAATGCTCAGGATAAATTAAAATTAACTGGTAGTGCAGATATTGTGAGTCATTATGTGTGGAGAGGTATTGATTATGGATACAGTCCTGCTATACAACCCGATATAGAATTACAGTATAAGGGGTTTTACTTAGGAGGATGGGGTACCTATGCTTGGTTGCCTTGGAATGGGGTTTATGAATTTGAATACCGCTTTGGTTATACTTTCGAAAAGTTAGGTTTAAGTATTCAGGTGATCGACTATTTATATTCCACAGCAACATTCGATAGCCCTAAGACATCATTTGGTGTAGATCAAGAGGATATTCATTTTGGTCACTCATTTGAGTTAGGGGCAATCCAAAGAATCAAAAATTTTCATTTAGCAGGTTACATTAATCTAAGTGAAGATAATGATATCTATGTTGAGGCAGGGTATAATTATAAAGGTTTTGAACTAGTAGTAGGAGCCGGAAATAACGAATATACGGTGGATAATAATTTCACATTCGTCAATATTAGTTTGATGAAAACGTTTGATATTGAGTATTCAGAAAAGTATTCATCATCCTTGTTTTTTGGAGGAACATATAATCCAGATACCAGTGTATTCCACTTATTGTTCGGAGCTACATTTTAAGATAAAATAAATCAAACATTAAGAATGGAAAGTAGTCTTATCCAAATGTTGTTTGCCACTTGATCTTAATAGTTCGTTTTGCTGAAGCTTGAAGAATTTAATTAGTTAGATAGTTAGATACAGATAGTAGTTAGATCATTAGATCAAGAAACGTAAATTTGGATGAGTATTCACGCATTGTTTTATGAACGATGCGTGTTTTTTTTCTCTTATTTTCCGCTTTCTTTTTTTACCAAAAGTACATTGTTTTTTACAATAGAGTGTTTGACTTAATCAAGATATTTGTTCTAACAAACCGGGTGAACACAACCCAATAAATGAAAACTAATTGGGACCTCAAAAATCTACTGAAAGTTCCATTGGTAAATACAGATATGAAAAAATTAATACTACCCATCTTAATGTTGTTGACCTGCTTTTCTTGTAAAACAATGCAAAAGCAGGAAACAGAAATTAGATTTGCAGAATCATTAGGCGGTACTATTCCAAGTGTTACAGGCTTGCTGGAAACACATACAATGTACCATGAAAAGACTTTAACTAAACTACCAGATTGGCCCAAAGAATATCAGATAAGTGGTGATCTTAGACAATGGGAAAAAGTAATCTATAGAGGTGAGGAAATGGTAGGAGCTATTTGGATGTCCAAACCAGGGAAGTTACAAGTAGAAAGTTATCCATATGATCAAATGGTTTTAGTATTGGAAGGGGATGTTACTTTAAACCCTACCAATGGAGAAAAGAAAGTATATCGACCAGGAGATCTTTTCTTTGTCCCTAAAGGATACTCAGGTACTTGGGAAATGGACTCAGATTACAAAGAATTTATCATTGTAGAAAAGAAAGCTTGGGAAACTTACGGGGAGTAATTCTAAGCTTAGACTAACAAAAAAATATAGATATGAAAAAAAAGATACTAATTGGATTGCTGTTTTATTCTACTCTCATTAGCATAAAATCATTTGCACAAGAAACAAAACAAGAGGAGAAAGTTGTAAATAAAAAACATCAAGATAGACCAGAATTCGATGATGAAGAAGAAAGAAAAGGAGTAAAATTTAACATTGTTCCTCTTCCTTCTTACGATCCTGCCACTAAGTGGGGAGTAACTTTATTAGGGTCAATTACTTATTACCCGAGTAAAGGAGATTTGGTTTCACCACCCTCAATGTCAGGTATAGGTGGTAATTATACATCTAACGGAAGTTATTTTGCTGGCTTCTTTAACGACCTATATCTAAAAGAAGACCTTTGGAGAATTAATAATTTTGGAATGTTCGGTCGAGCAAACCAAATCTATAAATTATCTCCAGATCCAACGAATGCAGATCTTCCATTGGAACAAGCTGATGTAGCATTAAATGTCACCATGTTTAACATGATGGTAGAGAGAAAAATCTTCTCAAGAGTGTATGCAGGTTTAGGATATATTTATTCAGGTCGTCAAACAGTAGGGCGTAATGAAGAATCGGACCGATTGTTAGAAGCAAATGGTTTCGGAGATGATTTTATCAATACCCATGGTCTTCGTTATTCATTAACCTATGATTCAAGAGACAATGTAAACTACCCTTACAAAGGAAAGTTTGTGAACGTTCGAATGGATCAAATGCTAGGGGAGAACAGTCAAAATATTTTCACTGCTGACTATAGACAGTTCTTTACAGTTGGACATGTGAGTAATGTTATCGCCTTCCAAGGTTTTGGTCGATTTATCTCCAAAGATGGCACCAGAGATTTCTGGTCAACCTATGGTAGAGCTTCAGAAATTCTACAAAGAGGATACGAAGCCGGTAGAAGAATGGATAGAAACTTAGTCAATTTCCAGGCAGAATACCGTAAAGAAACACCTTGGTTAAACCACAAATTAGGTTTTGTTGGTTCAGTAGGTATAGGTAAAGTTTTTGGTAGCGATGATGAGTCAGGAATGTCTCAAAGTTTTAGAAACGCAGAGTGGCTTCCTGCAGTATCTGTAGGAGCCAGATATAGATTATTACCATATGAACGCATGAATATAAATGTGGATTATGCATGTGGTAAAGATGGACATATGTTCTACTTCGGTATTAGTGAATTCTTTTAGCACTGAGAGAGGACAAACTCAGTTTATAAACCTATATAATACTAACGAAGTGTTCATTGCAAAACCAATTCTTTGGAATTGGCGATTGATGATTGTACGGGAGGGTGACTTTGTTGCTCTTCCGTTTCAAAAAAGTATTTCTTCTAGAGTAGAGTAATTCTATTCTTGTATTAAATAGACAATTGTAAACCTATGGCGATGTGTGACTATTTATTCCCATAATGACCAAATACAAAAAATGATCAAAAAATTCAAGATCTTATTTATAGTAATGATCTACCCAGCAATATGTAGCATTTGCTACATGTTAGGTCATCTATAAAAAAAGAAAACCTACTCAATTAAGAATTGATGTAATTGGTAAATATTAGAAAGTTTGAAGTATGTAAAAGTGGCCAAATATTTTATTTGGCCGCTTTTTATATTAATTTTCATCTAACTTATATTCATTGCCATTCAAATCAACCATAAAATATTCATTATCATATCTTGCACCAAAAAGGCCTTTTTCCCAGAAATTATACAGAGGGAAAAAGTTTGTATCCATACTTTTATATTTAGGTTCTATTATTATCTGACCATCTGATGAAACAATGCCATATAATCTATCTTTCCATTTTGTTCCATTTTCAATTAAATTGATTAGAGTTAAAAATTCAAGGTTATTGTAACCATTATTTAAGAATCTACCTAATTCCTTTTGTTCAAATTCCATAAGAATTTTCTTAGTGCGAAAGTTGAAGAGTTCTACTTTTTCAATATCATTTTCTATAAGAGTCATTTCAATATAATCCGGAAGACCATAAATTTTTCTGAATTTTTTATAATTACCAGAGACCAAAATATTTCCACTTTCATCAATTAATTCTCTATCAAATAATTTTGATTTTTTTTCATTAAATAGTGGAGCAGCTGAATATAATAAAGGGGTTTGATTATGAATTGTAAGATATTCATACTTATAATCAAAAGGGTCAATGATTAATTCTTTAGTGGAAATTTTTAAAAGGCCTTTAGAATCTCTGATATAATAATGTTCGTATTCTTTTGGAAGTTCTTTTGTGGAAATTACCAAATAATCACCATCTTGAATGGATAAACCAATATAATTATATTTAGTTAAATCATAAACAAACTCACCTTTAGTATTAATTATTATGGTCCTATCATCATCCAAAGTCTCTACTATAGCATATTGTCCATGAAATGAATTAAGATCGTTTTTATCTTTGTACTTAAAAGGGGTAATTTGATTTAATTGAAGGTCAAAAAATGCTTTTTTTCCTTCTTTTACAGCAAATAAGTAATTTTCATTTTTGCATAATTTTATTTTCTCGTGAATTATATCAAGCAGTACATTTCCCTTAATATCAATAATTCCATATTTCCCATTATTGTATGCGATAAATAAATCGGTGTTTTTAATCGGTTTAATATCACGATACTTAGGTTCTAGTATCCATTCTTGATCTATATTCATAAGACCAGCTATGGTATAAATTCCTGTTTTGTTTTTAAAAATTGATGTAATGTAAAGATCATGTGTTTCATCATAAACTATGTTTACATATTTTGTTGGGAATACAAGATTTCCTTTTCTATCGGTTAAACCACTTAAAGTATATTTTTCTTCAAAAGCCATAATTTTTGCAAACCCATTTTTATTAAATTTTTCAATATCGAAATATTTAAAAGGGTGGATTTCATTTCCTTCACGATCAATCAAACCATAATAATAATTATCATCCTCTTCGTTATATTTTTTTAATACGGCAACTCCATGGTCAAAAGGAACTTTTATATGATCGTAATTGGCAGGGATAATAATTTGTTTATGGATATTCATAAATCCCCATTTTTCATCTTTTTGATAAGGAATTAATAAATCCTCATCAATTTTATAATCAGACAAAAGATTAGATTTCGGTTCATTTTCAGCAGTTGTGGTCTTGTTTACTGCACATGATGATAGGAATATATATACTAAGAGAATAGTATATGTAATTAGTTGACTACTCATTTTTTAAGTTTTAGTTCGAAATACGAAATTATGAAAAAAAATAATATTATGTATTTCAAAAACAATTTTAGTCTAATCGATTATCTGAAATTTTTATGGATAAGGTGAGAATGTTTCACTTATTAAGGTGAAAGACGCTAACCTTATAATGTTGAAGACTTCAACATTATAAGGTGATTTTATGTAATGTATATTCTTTCATCAAAAATTGATTTTCAAATCATCCAATCTTCTATAGCATAATCAGCAGCTGGCTCTAATACTGTATTACCTTCACCATTATTTAATTTATCCTTTTCCCATTTGGCTGGATTATCGATGATATATTTTGCGATTCTAGTGTATTCCTCATCATTTCTTATTATATATTCCCAATAATTGCGATGCCACAATCGCTTATTAAATCTCCTCCAATTTTTCTCCTTCACCCCCTTTATATACTCATTCGTGGACATAGTTTTAAACCACTGCACAATCCTCCCAATAAAAATATCCCTCTCATATTGATCCCGTACGGGCAGACCCACGTGTCTGCCCTCCTTATAATAATTGAGATCGCTGCCCTCCTTATAATAATTGAGATCGCTGCCCTCTTTATTATGATTAAGATCCCTGCTATGATTTTTATAATTTAAATCCCTCCCCACCTTATTAATATTGAGATCTCCGCCCTCCTTCTTAAAATTATCATCTCCACTTTCACCCTCCATAATCTCCACCATACAATGAAAATGATTCGGCATCACCACCATCTCCCTACATTTCACCACATCAAATTTCTCCTCCAATTTCCAATACCATTTCTCAACCATTTTTCCAGCATCATTCAAAATCATTTTCTGATTTTCAACCCTGCCAAATAAATGCAAACGGTTTCTTACACAAATAGTGATGAAGTATAATCCAGCTTTAGAATAATCGTATCCTTTTAGGCGAATGGATTGCCTGTTAGGTAGTTGCTTTTTCATGAATCGTTGTTTTTATGAGTAATAGCTAGTGGTGAAGGTAGGGATTGTGTGATTGATTTCCGAATGGTTTTTTGAGAATTGGGAATAATAATAGGGGGGGAGAAATAATAAGGAGGGCAGAAATATCTATGGAAAAAGGAGGGCAGCGATCTCAATTATAATAAGGAGGGCAGACACGTGGGTCTGCCCGTACGGGGAGAAGCATCTATTTCAATTTTTGATTTCTTTATATTTCATCCAATAATATTAGAGGCATTTATAATAGCCAAAGTTGATGTAATTTTGATAATAGAATTTTCCAATTAATCTATTGGTGGTGGAAGCGAATAGGCCATTGGTAGTATCAAGCTTTATTCCTAGCTCCAATTTGCATAATAAAGTATAGTGATAATGATCGAAAGTGATTCTGTTATCCAAAGTAGTTGCTAGCCAAAAATTATAATCTTCATATCCAATAATTGCTTCATATCGGCCGTAGGAAAATGATAATGGAGCCTCGGGTAATGGAGCAAATGGGATATTGGTTCTTATCTTTGATGCAAAGTAATTCTTCTTGTTCTTAAATTTCCATCCAAAGTAAACTGATGGCTCTATGATCCAATTATCGAAGCCACTTAAGTATTTCAGATTACCAGTCGGGAGTATCATTTTTACGGAGGTAGCTACGCCTTGGAATCCAGCTTTTTGATAATTCTTTGAATAATGATTCTTCGAATAGCTTACACTAAAATCACCCATAGTAGTAGTACTAATTCCATGATCCCAAGCATTTGAAATGTTATATTCTAAGTTTAAGAAACTACTTTGATTCAACTGGAGTAAAGTATTTCCAGTCTGACTTACCAAATATTGTTCAGCATCAAATTGATACACATCGATGTTGAAATCAATATAAGATAAATCGTAAAGGGACGATTTTAGCATCAGGTCTTTCCGATTATTCTGTGCAAATAAAGAATGCTCAATTGGTATTAGTAAGAATAAGAAAAACCAACTTTTAGGTTTGATATTAAATTGCGATAGTGGTGTATTCATTAGAATAGACTTTTTTTTCAAAAGGGAAATCTATTCTATCGATGCCTATGGCGATAACTTTTTTTATGATTTATCATTTGAGCCATTCCAAGAATTGGGATGGTTCTTTTTTTAATATGTGGCTTTTTAATGAGGACAGACACTTGGGTTTGCCTGTACGTAGGGGTAATTATATTTTTGGTAGACTTGATTTTCTTTCTTTAAGTGGAGATATCCCATATTCCTTGATATATAATCGTGTTAAATGAGATGAATGAGAAAATCCTAATTCTGCAGCTATCTCCGACATAGGCATATCGGTGTTGAGTACCAATTTCTGTGCTCTGAAAAGTCGCTCTTTCATAACATACTGATGAGGCGAATGCCCAAATACAAGCTGAAAGCTTTTTCTAATTTTTTGGACATTCATTCCATATTCCTTACTCAATTCTTCTATGGTTTGAGGATGATCGAGCTGATCAGATAGTTTATTTTTAATTTGATATACCATATTTACTAAATCTTTCGATAAAGAGACTTTTTGATTTAGAATTCGATGTTTATAAAATTGAGCAAGATAAAGGGCCACTAACTTAAACGATACCGCAAAGGTTAATCCTTTATTTCCTATTTCACTCTTTTGAATATCAAAAAGTTCTTTGATACAGTATTCCATTTCTGGAGTCAATCTTTCGAAGAAGAGCCAATAATCTTTTTGACTGATGTACTTCTCAAAAGAATTCCATTTATCATCTTCAAGATGCTGAATAAACTGTTTTTCTATTCTAATCGTCACCCCTTTATAGGGTGAATTTGATTTTAAAATTAGTTGAGATGGATGGGTAGAGTTATACAACACAGCACCTTCTTGATGATTTTTCCCAAAAGTATATCCTTCTTGAATTACTTCTGAATCAAGTACAAATCTAAAAGTGAGTACATCTTTTTCCTGAGGTTTTTCTTTGAGTATGAAGTCTTTATTAAGATCAAATTCTCCAACCATAATATTTACTTGATGATTAAATAAATCATGCAACCAAATCGTTGCTTTACCATGGTGATTATCGATGAAGTAATGAGCATCATCCCATACACCACCATCAAACTTTGTGGTAGCCTCTATTATTTCTTTTGTTGTATCGGAATAATTTAATTGATAATGATCCATGTATTTATATCGTTTTATGCAAAAAAAACTCTTTTTTGTGTCTTTATAGCATAAATAGATCAAATAGTTTTGTGATTGAGAGAAAAAAGATAAAGTATTAACCAATAGATACGAAGGAGAAGACTTTATCACCCATAAAATATAAATAATCAATCATGAAGAATTTAAGATTAATGGTGGTTGCCATTTTATTTAGCTTTTCTGTTTTCGGACAGGAGATCAATAAGGAAGAAATAAATGCAATTCCTTACCCTTTAGAGAAATGGAATGGTGTTCAGAAAAAAACATTAAAAGACTCCAAACCTGATTTTATATCTCCAAAGAAGGCTCCCGAAGGCTCACCTAATGTATTAGTCATTATGTTGGATGATACTGGATATTCTAGTGCATCCTCTTTTGGAGGTTCTATGAATACCCCTGCTTTTGATCGTATAGGTGATGAAGGAGTTCGTTACACACATATGTCAGTAAATGCAATCTGTTCACCTACACGTGGTTCTTTACTCACTGGGTATAATATGCATCAAATTGGTACTGGTGTTATTAACGAAGCAGCAACAGGTTACCCTGGCTATAGCTCTGATATTGACTATACAACACCTTCAGTAGCTAAGATCTTGAAAGATAATGGTTATGCTACAGCCGCTTTTGGTAAGTGGCACAATACTAAATTGGAGGATGCCTCACCTGCTGGACCATTCGAAGGTTGGCCGACGGGTATGTGGGGATTTGAATTTTTCTATGGTTTTATGGGTGGAGAAACGAATCAATTTTTCCCATTACTTTATCAAGGTACAACACCAATCGACACACCCACCGAAAATGCAGATGGATCACAATATCATATTTCTGCAGATATGGCTGACCAAACCATTAAATGGTTAGATAACTGGAAAGGTTTACGTGACGATCCATTCTTTATTTACTATGCTCCAGGAGCTGTACATGCACCAATTCATGTACCCGACGATTGGAGAGATAAATACAAAGGTCGTTATGAAGAAGGATACGAGACATTACGTCTAGAGCAATTCCAAAAGCAAAAGGAGATTGGTCTAGTACCTCAAGATGCTGAACTTGTTGACTGGCCAACTTCAATCCCTGCTTGGGATTCATTTAGTGAAGAGGGAAAAGTATATCTTCGTCGTCAGATGGAGGTAAATGCAGCTTTTCTTGAGTATACAGATTTTCATATCGGTCGTGTAATAACACACTTAGAAGAAATGGGAGAGTTGGATAATACATTTGTCATGTATCTTACAGCCGACAATGGATGTTCTGCCGAAGGAACACCTACAGGCTCATGCTCCGAATTATTGACTGTAAATGGTTTTCCCGAATTTTCTATGGAAGAGCAATTGGAAATGCTTGATAAATTGGGTGGTTTAGAAGAATGGGGAGGTCCAAATCTAGCAAATCACTATGCGGTAGGTTGGTCTTATGCTTCATCAACTCCTTTTCAATGGACAAAGCAAATGGCCTCTCATTTTGGTGGTGTCATGACAAGTACTGCTATTCGCTACCCAAAAGAAATTAATGCTAGAGGAGAGTGGAGACGTCAATTTCAAAACGTAACAGATATTGTTCCTACTATTCTTGATGTAACAGGTGTACCTGCTCCTGATTATGTAAATGGACAGAAACGCATGGAGTACCCTGGTGTTTCGATGCGTTATGCATGGAATGATACAGATGCTAAAACAAATCATAAAACACAATATTTCGAAACACTCGGTTTTATTGGTATATATCATGATGGATGGAGTTTAGCAGCAGAACCTTATCGTGTACCATGGTTGTTCGATGCTCAAGCACTGGCAAACCTTGGTAATCTAGACCCTGATAATATTGGTTGGGAGCTTTATTACATCGACGAAGATCCAATACAATCAAAGAATATCGCAGATCAACATCCTGAAAAAGTAAAAGAACTAGAGAAACTTTTTTGGGTAGAGGCTGAAAAATACAATGTATTTCCTGTTGGAGCAGGTTTAGGTACACTTCTTCAACCGGAGTCAAGTACTGCAAAAGGAGCAAAAAAATATTGGGAGTTCACAACCAATACCTACAGAGTTCCTGAAATGGCAGGTCCCGAAATTAAGACCAATGATTTTGAAGTAAACGCATATATTACAGCGGATGAAACTACTGAAGGAGTAATCTATGCTCTTGGTGAACATATGGGTGGACAAGCACTTTATATCGTCGATGGTCAACTGATGTTTACTTATCAGACATTAGGTTATTATACATATGAGTCAAAAGGCACACAAATTCCTTATGGAGATATTAAGGTGACTTTAAAACATACTGTTACTGAACGTAAGATTACAGGCCCTGCAGATGTAGAACTTTATATTAATGATCAATTGGTTGAGACTGTAAAAGTTGGACATACAGTAAGTGTAATGTACGGTGGCCACGAAACATTTGATATCGGTCGTGATGAAGGTATGCCGGTGTCACATCATTATGAGGATAAAGGTAAGTTTAAGTTTACAGCGGGTCAGTTGAAAAAGGTGACTTTTGAGATAGGAGAATAAATATTATGGATGATTTGATTTTTTTCAAGTCATCCATTTTTCTATTAGGTTAAAGGCTCTTACACATTATTACCACCCTCATTATTTAACTTTTCCTTCTTCCATTTGGCAGGATTATCGATGAAATATTTTACTATACGAGAGTATTCTCTATTATTTCTAATAATGTCGATACCATAATTGCTTATTAAATATCCTACAATTCATTTCCTTTACCCTCCTTATATACTCATTTGTACTCGTTGTTTTAAACCACTTCACAATCTCTTAAAAAATCATGGGTACATTATTTTAATTTGAAGAACTTTTTACCTAATTATTAAAGTAGTAGCCGAAGTTGATATATAAATAACTCGTTAGTAACTTTGAAAACCTAAAATCCAAGTCCAAATCACCTTCGTTTATTAGAAAATGAAACCAAAATACATCATCAGTTCATGCCTAGTTGGAGTAAAATGTCGCTATAACGGCACTTGTTCCTCTACAATCAATCTAAATGATATGATTGAAAAGGGCGAAGCCATTGACGTCTGTCCAGAAGTAATTGGAGGTTTACCGACCCCACGAGAACCCGTAGAAATTCAACAGACAGAGGACGGAATTCAAGTTACAAGTAAAACGGGAAATAATTATACAAATCAATTTTTAAAATCAGCAGAAGAAGTATTAAGTATTTGTAAGGAAAATAATATTACTCATGCAATTCTTCAATCTAGAAGTCCGTCTTGTGGTTTTGGGAAAATCTATGATGGTACATTCACTGGTAATTTAATTGATGGAAATGGAGTGGTTGCAGATGCATTAGATAAGAATGGAATTAAAGTGATAACGGATGAGGAGTTTGCTTCGAAATAAACATTAATCAAAAATTCAAGTATATTGTATATTATAACTTTAAAATACTATTATCATTTTAATAGCTATTTTAACTTGAATTTCTAAACTTAAAGCAAGCAATCTAAAATGATAAAAAAGCGAATTATTACTCTCTTATTGATATTATTTAGTGTAAGTCATATTTATTCTCAAGATATAAGCCTTTTCGTTAAGGAAAATACATTTTCATATAAGTATAATGAACTTAAACTTAGTGAAACATCAAAAAAAGAATACTTAAGCAAAGTATTAAAAACATATTCTTCAAGCAGCCTTGATTTATTTCATCCTATCTATCTAAATAATGATTCTCTTATAGACTTTATTTATGATGGTCCAATAATTACTAACCCAGATTTAGATGGAAATCAGGTCTTATTTTTTGAGAATAAGAAAAGGGGAAACTATGAAATTATTGGAAGCTCATTTGGAAATTTATTGGAAATAAAAAAGAACAAAATTTCAGGGTCAACTTTGTTTCTTTTCTTAGATGAAGGCTGTTGTTTGAGCACCACTTTTTACCTTAACTTTTTATGGATGATTGAGAAAAATGATGAATTGACTTTTACAAATTCAACTCCCATAGAATATGATTTCGAATCATTGTATTTCCCTGAAAGCAAAAATGATCAAGAACAATATTTCAAAATTTCACAAAATAACTATAATTTAAGAAGTGCTCCATTTATTCAAGATGATAATATTATTGATGTATATAAAAAAGAAGATAGAGGAGTTGTATTGTCAACTTTTAAAAGCAAAGATAGAATTTGGTGGTTTGTAATTATGGATGATAAAGGAGATCTAAGTAGAAAGTGTGGGTGGATGAGTAGTAGGTATTTGGAAGTGTTGTAGAACTCTTTTTAGTAAATAATTTCAGCTTATATAAAGTTTAATAATTTGTAAATTGATATTTGAAATTAATACCAAAACAAAATATGAAGATCAATATATATGTACTTGTAACTATCTTATTTTGCTCTATCCGGTCTAAAACTGGACCGCTTTTAAGCTACATTTTGTAATTTATAATATTCATTTGGTGTCATCATCATCAGAGCTGAATGTGGTGCATATCCATTATATTCGTCAACCCATCCTTGAATTTGATCTATAACACTTTCAGGATTTTCTAAGCAACTTTCATATACGTAGTCTCTCTTAAATGTCCCAATAAAAGATTCACACATACCATTGGATTGAGGTGAATATGTTGGAGTATTACAGTTCTGAACTCCCCACTCATTTGATGACTTCACTAATTTCTTTTCTATATATTCAGGACCATTATCATGTAAAAATTGTAACCTTTCTTCTTCAGAAGATTGTTGCATTTCTTCTATCTCATTTTCTGAGAAACGCTTATATAAAGCATTTTGAAAAAGTAATTCTATATCACAACCTTGAATATATTTTGATGCATACCATGAAATTATTGTTCTATCGCAACAGTCTAAAATAAATGAAAATCTAATCTTTTGACCATTCCAACATTTAATACTTGTAATATCACTTGCCCATCTTTTGTTTGACTTTTCTACGGATATTTTACCAGTATGTGGACGTGAACTACCTCGCTTTCTCCCTCTCTTGACCAATAAGTCATTCTGTTTCATATATCTATGTAACAGATATTTAGTTATTGTAATTTTGTAGTCCCTTTTCAAAATTGCTTTGATTCGAAGAATACCATAGGTAGCTTTATTTCCTGTAATTTCACTAATTGCTTCTTGAACTCTTTTTGGTAAAGTTTGAGAAGATCTCTTACGTTTCTTTTTAACTTCAACAGGCTTATAATAAACTGAAGATTTAGAAATACCCAGAGATCTAATTACCCGATTTAGGCTTACTTTGAATTCCGAGGATAACTGTTCCACTTCTTCTTTTTTTGTTGATCCATTTCTAACTTTTTTTTTAGAATCTTAATGTCCAACGTTGATTCACCAAGTGCTTTTTTCAGTTCCTCGTTTTCCTTTCGTAAAATCTCTAATTCAGTTTTAGAGTGTAATTCACCTTCGTTTTTAATACCCATAATTGCTCCTGATTTGGCATCTGAACGCCATTTATATAATTGGCTTGTGATCATTCCATATCGTCTACAAAACTCTGGACATGATAAACCTGAGCTTTCCCAGGACTCTACAATTACAGCTTTTTGTTCTGAAGTAAATAATCTTCTGCCTCCAGCAGACAATCTAGCATTTTTAAGGATTTCTTCTACCATTTTCTTTCGCTTTTTTTAGCTAAGAAGTGGTCCAACTTTTAAATCAGATAAGAACAATTTTCATTTATTTTTCAAAATAGCGCAAGAGTATTTTCTGGGACATTTTTCAAGAAGAACTCAATAGAGTTAGATGAAATCGTCTATTCATATTTAAATAATAGTACAACGGAATTATTTAATGTGAACTATGATAGTTCTGATTTACTACAAATTGATCATATCATTTTAAAAGATACTAGCATTCAATTAATTGAATTAGAATTACAAGCATATGGTAAAGATTCTTTAGTAACCTATACCTCAGCTAGAATAGATTCAACAAATAATGATTTAAAATCAAATTTAATAATTGAGAAAAAAATAATGAATTATGAAAAATATTATATATGCAATGCATATGACCTTGAAACTTTTAATAAGATAGAAATAAATCAATGTATGAAGGATGGGATTAAAAAAAGCATTACATATAAGAAGAATATCAGATTGTTTTTGGTTTTATAAGCACAAGAAGAAAAAAGGTTAATGAACTTAATAATAGACCTAAAACTGAATTAAATTCTATTCAAAGTCAATACATGGCAATACATATGTCTTTTAAAAGAAGTAGTATTTATTTTTTGTAAAAGAGTCAACATAACATTCGAGCGATCAACTAAAGCATAACAATACAAATGAACTCTAAAAACACCATTAGCAAAATCCTCCTAATTAGTATAATATCCTTATTCTCATGTGGAGGTATAAAGCACGATACTATTATTTCTCAAAAGGTTTTGGGAGATACATTAACAATGAACTATTTTAAAATTGAAGATAGTATTCAGAATAGGGTATTAAATGGATATTGGGGGTATTCAAAACTATCAAAAACTGTTTATTTCCAAAAGATAAATGATCCAGATAATTTATATTCAATTTTCTCATTTAATGACCACAAATTAAACAAGAAAGTGGCTTATTGTGGACCTTTATATTCGAAAACCTATTGTTATGACTCAGAAGCTAAATGTATTGATAATAGTAATGTTTATTTAGTAACCTTTTTGGTTGAACCTATAGAAGGTGTAAATACAACATGGGAAAAGCATTTGAAATTTGCAACATATGGGAAATTAATTTATTCACTTGTTAAAGGTCCAATTTGGTTTAATTATAATCCAAAAATAGATTATACAATTCTTCCTTGGAGTGATGAATGGGTTCGTAAAAAAGAAATGTAAAAAAGCTAAACAATGAAACTATTACCTCTTCACATATTAATATGTTTTTTATTCTTCAATTGCAGCAGTAATACTAAAAATATGGATTTACTGAAAGAACAGTATCCATTTGAAAAAGAAAATGAAAAGATTGAAGGACTATTTAGTAAGGTACCATATATCTATGACATTACTTTCGAAGATACAGATACTTTGTTTGTAAGATTAGATAAAGATCAAAATTATTTTCAGCAGGGATATGACAAATTTTTGTTAGGTAGATGGACACTAAATAATGATACTTTATTTTATGAGACAGTTAATAAATATAATGATTTATTTTATAAATTTCCAATACTGATAGTTTCTCAAGAAGTATATGAAATAAATGAGAAGAATAAATTTGGAGAATATTATGGGCGAGAATATTCTAGAGATTTTTATACAGTACAGACTCCAATTGCAAAAATTGTACAGAAAGAAGATACTTTGTATACAATTGAATTTAAGGAGTATTATACCCCAAGAAAGATACCTATAACTCACATTTATATCCAGATGTATGAATATTAAGAGTGCCCATGAAGTTTGGAATATTTGATTTATCATATATTGATATTAAGAATAGAAAAACTCCTGATTATGGAATAGCTTTTTGTCATCTTTTTAATTCAGGAAATTATTATAAAATAATTACTGAATTGAATGAAAAACATAAAAAAGAAAATTGAATAAAAATGTTATGTAAAACTGTAAGCAGGTAATTTTATGTTTTATCACAAAACAAGCAATTTCAAATAATGAAAAATCGAATTATTACTCTCTTATTGATAATTCCATTATTAATAAGCTGTAACAACGAAACAAAGGACAAAGAAAAGATATCCCTCATTGCTAAAAGTATTTATAGTATTGAAAAAATAGAATATACTCCAAATAATCCAAACTATGCTCTAGAAGGCATAGTACATTTAGGTGGTAGTTTATACGAAGAATTATTAGAGATGAGTGAGGAAGGTTTTGTTGAAAAATCTATCATTAAAAAAGGAGATGTTTTTTATGATATGAACAATAAAGCAGATTATCATTTAATTATAATAAGCAATATGAGAAAAATTGCAATACGTTTAAGGTATGATGACAATTACAAAAAATATCATGTTATTGGATATGTTGAAGTGATTTGATCCGAATAATAGATAATCTAAAATTTTGGTGATATTAATTAAGTACCGTAGTCTAATTATTTTTTTCAACACAAATGATACTTTCTTTTAAACTATTACATTCATTAGAAACATCTTAATAACAATATTATGAAAACATACTTTCTAATTTTCTTGAGTTATATTCTAGCATCAACAAGCCTTTATAGTAAAGTGATTATAGGCAATATTAAAGATTTTAAAGATAAAAAAAATTTAGTTGGAGTAGAGGTGAAAGTTAATAATGAAAGTATCTATTATACTAACTTAGATGGAATTTACTCTTTTGAAACAAGGAAAGAAATAGAAGAAATATCTATTTCATATCCTGGTTATTATGATGTCGAAGTAATGATTGATCATTTAATAAATGAAGGGAAATCAGATACATTATATATTGAAGACATATATATCTTTGGTTTAACTGAACAGTTTCATAATATCGAAAATGGTGTTGTAAAAACAACTTATAATAATGGATTGAAAAAAGAAATTATTCCATATGAAGATGGGAGATTACATGGGATTTACAAATTTTATTCAATAAATGAAAAATTAGTTTTAACTATTAAATTTAGAAAAGGTAAGTTTAAATCACTGGTCAATAATAGTGACATTAAATATCGTTTGAATAGGAGAAATCAAACTTTAAGAATTTCAAAATGTAGCTTAAAAGCAGTATTGTATTAGACCGGATAGAGCAGGAAGAAATCTTATAAAAGGTAAAGAGGGTAAGGCATCTTTAAATGGAGGTACAACAAAACTTATTGATTCTGATGAAAAATAAAAAAATAATAATTGGTTTTATGTTGATAATTTTCTTAGAACCAATCTATAATCAATATTTAAGACTATATAATCAATTTAAAATTGATGAAGATTATAAAGAATTGGTAAGTTATATTATAAATAAAGACAGGTCATGGGTTAAAATAAAAACGAAGAATAATTTATATTTTTTTCTCCATCTAGATAGAAAAAGTTATCAAATAATTTCTGAAGGTGATTCTTTATTACATTCTAAAGGAGAGGATAGTTTATACCACAAAACTATGGATGGGAAAATGATATCTAATGAAATTATCTATTATTATCCAACTTCATGGTTGCATGAATTACTTGGAGATACACTTGATATTGAAGGTAGATATGGTAAAAAGCCTTGGAAGCAATAGCACTTTTCGTTTAATTTGATATTATAAACTTATTTTAGTTTTGTATTATCTTTTAGATTAGAATGCCCAATTTCTAAATCTTTTTATCAAAAATTGTCAGTTAACATAATTACATATAAAAAACCTGAGCATATCCACACACAGGTTTTATCATAAATAAATCTAATACTATTTGGAATTTATTGTATTTCCTTATTCTGAGGTTCTGTTTTAAGTAATTATTACAGTTTTTCCTCCCAAAAGTAGAGTTTTCTCTATCTCCTTGTTATTTTTGGTATTAATTATATTTAAACTCATGTCGACATCGAAAATATCAGACCTTTTACCAACTTAGAATTCAATAAACTCTTAGAAGGAGAGAAGAATAAAGATATTCTTATTGATCTTTTGGATACAATTTTACCACAAGAAGAGAAGGAGTATATTTTTAAAAAAGTATTTGAAATAACTGAATATACTGCTCTAGATAAAGAGGATCAATTAAGGTACGAAGAAGATCTAAAAATTTTTAGGGACTATCTAAATACGTTAGATACAGCTGTAGCTAAAGGGAGAAAAGAAGGCAAGGAAGAAGGATTAAAAGAGGGGAAAGAAGAAGGATTAAAAGAAGGTGTAAAAAAGAAAGCTTTAGAGACAGTTCAAAAAGCATTGAAGCTAGGATTACCCGTAGAACAAATCTCTTTACTGACTGGGTTAACTATAGAAGAGATCGAAAAAGTCAAAAGAGAATTATAATAAATTGAAACTTATTCTCTTAAAATCATAATCCTAATTTATTATCCTCATTTATTCAACTATAAAGCAAAAAACTAATCTATCTATACATCAAAGACGCCTCTGGCAACAGCATGGCTATAGTTAAAAACAATACCATCACAGAAATACCAATTTATGGCAGTAGCCGAATCGGACAGTTTGAACCTAGTAACACACACTCTTCTTCTTCCATCGGAACAGCACACCATAAATTTGAGTACAGTAATCATTTAGGCAATGTATTAGCCACCACCGATGACCTCGGAAACGTATTTTCGTATTCTGATTATTATCCATTTGGTTTAAGTATGGAAGGCCGTTCTTGGAGTGATGATGGGTATAGGTATGGGTTTAATGGGAAAGAAAAAGATAATGATTTAGCTAAATCAAATTATGATTTCGGGGCTAGAATTTATAATCCAATAATTGGAAGGTGGTTGAGTCCTGATCCATTAGAATTATCTACACCATATTATAGTACCTACCAATCATTTTGTAATAGTCCAATTTCAATAATAGATCCAGATGGTAAATCTGGGATAGTTTCATTTGATAAAAATGGGAATGGAGGGAAAGGCGAAATTGTGGTAAGTTCAAATATTTTCTTTTATGGTGAAGGTGATGCAGCTCTTTCTACAGCAGTATCTAATAATATGATGAGTGTATTAAATGAAGCTTCTAAAGGTCTTCTTTTCAGATATCAAGGACAGGATGGAGAATATCCAGTTAGATTTGAAATTAATAGTGAATTTGGCACTATGGAGCAAGCTTTAGAAAGAATTAATAATGATCCAGGTAACCCTATCAATAATTATGTTAGATTCTCAAAAGGTATAAAATCATTTACTCAACCTCAACCTGTAGACTTATATGTAAATAAAGTAACCGGTAATCAATATATTGAAAAATCAGATAGATTCATTCAATTAGCAGCGGGGTCAAATTCATTCATATTTAATATTGATGATTTATTAGATGGTAAGACTATAACATCACATGAATTTTTGCATGGTTTGGGATATTTAAATAAATCACAATCTAATTTTAATATACCTTATCTGTCAGAGGTAAAAAATTCAACTAAATTTACTCTTACTCCAAAAGGTGATAAGGAAAAAATGAAAAAATATTTTGAAATACTTCAAAGTTATGATGGTAGTCACAATAATATTCCATTAAATGGAGTCCCAACAATTATGACTCAAGGTCACGCTATAGAATATATTAATAAATCATATTTACTAATTGAAAGTAAAGTTGATTCAAGAAAAGTAAAAAAGGATAATTCTGATATATTTAATATTTTCAGATCAAAAAAAATAAGTCCAACAAAAAAACATCAATCTTTAGGTAAAACAAATGATAAAATATTTAATGATAAAGGTGACGTTATTAATTAGTATAATTGTTATATTAAATTATCAACCACTTAATGCCCAAGATAATGTCTATCGTTATGTAGACTATGGTTGTAAGTTAGAATTACCGGATTCGGTTTTTCAAATGAAAAATATAACAAAATTATTTATTAGAAGTCCAGAGCCATATATAGATCCGTTAAAAGGGTATGTTGAAAAAGATTGCTATTTTAAAGATTTATCAGAGAAAGTAATCTCACTGGATAAGTTAAATACTATTGGTTTTTATCGTACTCAGTTTGAATCTATTCCAACAGTTTTAGATGAGATTAAGTCATTAGAAAATTTATACTTTTATAAAAACTATGGCATTATTTCATTGAAGAATATTCCTAAAATGAAAAATCTTAAGAGACTTAGTCTTGATGAATGTACAGTCATTAAGGTTAATAGAAAAATTAAAAGGTTGAAATCATTAGAAGTTATAACTCTAAGATTTACAGATATAAGTGAGGAAGAATTAGATAAACTAAAAAAATATTTACCCAATGTAAAAGTTGAATTTATTATACCGGAATATAAAAAGTATTACCAAAAAACCTGAGCATATCCACACTCAGGTTTTATCATAAATAAATCTAATACTATTTGGAATTTATTGTATTTCCTTATTCTGAGCCTCTGTTTTAACCGTTATGGTTTTAGTTTTTAGCCCTTTTCCTTTAGCGGTGATATTGATTGTTCCACCTTTGCCTTCATTGGCTCTAGCGATGACCAATGCCATGCCGTTAAAGAATTTTAGTTTTTTACTATTGGGGAGTACTAGAGAACTAGGATCTCCATTTCCTGTTGCCTCAAAAGTACCATCACCCGATACGGTAAATTGAATATCTCCATTAAATGTTGCACAGAAGTTTCCTTTGGCATCGATGGCTCTGGCGGTAACGAAAACCAAGTCTTCACCATCATCCGAAGAGATAATTATTCTGTCGGCAGTAAGTTCGATGGTTTTCGCTTTTAAGTGTGTATTGATGATTTCTTCACCCACGACTTTACCATCGATATAGGATACTGCTTTCAATTCTCCTTCTTGGTAGGGAACATCCCATCTTAATCGGTAAGGTGATGGGAAATCGTATGGCCCCTCGTAGTATTGGAACTGAATAGGAACGATGCCTTTGTCGACACCTTTTACTTTCTTTCCTAGACTTTTTCCGTTCAAGAACAACTCCACTTCTTCGGCGTTAGTATAGGCAAAAACTGGGATTTCTTCTCCTTCGTATCCTTTCCAATTCCAATGAGGTAACAAGTGAAGCATCGGTGTATCTGTCCACTGACTTTGATAAAGATAGAATCGATCTTTCTTGAAACCACATAGGTCAACCGGACCAAAGAAAGACGATTTATTCGGCCAATCGCTGTTCCAATACCCGTTGGTAGAATTATCGCGACCACCATAAGGCGTTGGCTCCCCGAAGTAATCGAAACCTGTCCACATAAACTCTCCTAGGATACTTGGGTTCTGCTCTAAATAGTAGAATTCCATATCTGGAGGGTAAGACCAAGAGGGGCCAATAATATCATAACTCGTTACCTGATGGTCTGTATTCTTTTTATATTTTTCTAAGAATGGTGCATGGTAAACACCTCTCGAACTTGTAATCGATTCCGTTTCCGATCCGTAAATAATCCAATCCGGATGGTTCTTTCTCACTTCCTCATATTTTGCAGCTTTATAGTTAAAGCCAACAATATCTACTTGGTGAGCCAGTTTGTTTTTAATAGAGTTTTCGTACTGATTGAAACCAGCAGTATTCGGACGAGAAGGATCTTCTTCATGACAAATCTTGGCCAATTTCTGAGCCACTTTCCATCCGTCTTTCACTTTTTGTTCTTTGATTTCGTTACCGATACTCCACATAATAATCGAAGGATGGTTACGATCACGACGAATCATATCTCTTAAATCACGCTCATGCCACTCATCAAATACTTTATGATATCCGTTTTCAATTTTCTGAATTCCCCATTCATCAAACGCTTCGTCTAAGACCAAAAGTCCTATTTCGTCGCAAATTTCCAATTGCTCTCTACTCGGAGGGTTATGTGAAGTACGAATGGCATTCACACCCATTTCCTTCATAATTTCTAATTGTCTTTGAGTTGCTCTTCGGTTAACGGCCGCTCCCAAAGGACCTAAGTCATGGTGCAAACAAACACCATTGAATTTCGTTAATTCACCATTTAAGAAAAAACCTTCTTTGGCTGTAAACTTGATGTCTCTCACACCAAAACGTGTACGGTAAGTATCCATCACCTCACCCTCTTTACTGATAATCTCAGTAACTAATTGATATAAATTGGGATCATCAATCGACCACAATAGAGGCTGAATAATGTTAAACGATTGTTGTGCTATAATGGTCTTTTTCCCCTCAGCAATGGTCTTTTGATGAAGCTCTTTCACAGTATTACCATTTGCATCAACCACTTTATTCTTGATGCTCACTATCTCATCACTTAGCTTAAAGTTTTGCACTTCCACCTGTATATCGATAGTAGCCACTCTAGAAGTAACATTATGGGCTTTTACAAATGTGCCCCAATGATTCACTCTAACATCATTATTAATATTTAACCACACCTTACGGTACATACCTGCTCCAGGATACCATCTCGAAGAAAGATCTTCCGGTTTCACTTTTACGGCAATAATATTTTCTTCCTCTTGTTTTAGATAAGGCGTTAAATCGTATTCAAACCCCAAGTAACCAAACGGCCTTTTACCTAAATAATGTCCGTTAATCCACACTTCGGAGTTGTTCATTACCCCTTCAAATTCGATGGTCACATGTTTATCTTTTTGGGTATTGGTTAACGTAAAATGCTTTCTGTACCAACCTTCACCATGGAAAGGTAAACCACCACATCTAGCGTTATATTCATTCGAAAACGGACCTTCAATTGCCCAATCGTGTGGGATGCGTACCGTTCTCCAATCTTCATCATTTAGTCCGATGGATTCCCCATCTTTTACCTCACCTTTATAAAATTTCCAATCTTTATTAAAATCTGTTTGTCCATCCGACTGTGCCCAAGAAGGGGACGACATCAAGAGGAAACAGATTAGAATCTTTAAGTAATTCTTCATTATCTTTTGTTGGTCTTATTAGTTTGAAAAATCAAATCATACTCTCGATTTAAAAAGCATATACAATTATATTTTATTGGGTGATGAGGTACCGTTGTCATTTCGATTTTAAAAAATCACCCCCTTTCTAAATAACTAAAATTGGTGTGTTTGAGTCTTCATATTAACCAGAACAGATCATTTGATGATGGAAAGAAGTCAAACATAAAATCTAAAAGGACAGTAAATGTTTCAAGGTGAATAGTATGGACTTCTGCCTTTTTTGTGTTAAAAGAAGTAATAATTGTGTACAAAAAGAGGGGAGTTTTTTTATTTCTTTACACCCACCTTTGATGCCTAAAGGTTTCCTCTACATTTGTAAGCACCACAATTTATATTTAAGTGAGATGAGATTATTACAAACAACATTCATAGGCGCACTTCTTTTATTTTTTGCGTCTTGCCATAAAAACGAACCAAAGAAATTTGATAAGCCAAACATTGTATGGGTCATGTTGGAAGACATCAGTCATGACTTCGAGTGTTATGGTATGCCAGCAGTAAAAACTCCAACGTTTAATGCCTTGGCAGAAGAAGGTACATTGTATTACAATTGTTATGGGACAGCATCAATTTGTTCGACCAATAGATCGGCCATGATGGTGGGCGCGCACCAAAGGTTAACGAATACCCACCATCATAGAAGTAATCGAGACGAACCTTTATCAGCTCCTTTCAAGCCTTTCACTTATCAATTGAAACAAGAGGGTTACACCACTATTTTAGGTCATGATAAAGTAAGAAATAGAGGGAGAAAGATTGATGTCAACTTCAAACACAAACCAATTGGTAACTGGGAAGAAGACTTCGGCTTATTTGATAAATACGATACTTTCACAGCAGAGGATCAACCGTTTTTTGCTCAGATACAATTGGCGGTAACGCATCGTGGTGATTGGTGGAATGAGGTAAGAGAACAATCGGAACACCCGGTCGATCCTGCCGAAGTAGTGTTGCCAGAAGATTATGCCGACCATCCTGCCATTCGTTTGGATTGGGCAAAATACTTGGATCAGGTAGAATATGCCGATAACGAAATGCAAATGCTGATCGATGAGTTGAAGGACAAAGGAATGTACGACAACACCGTAATTATCGTTATAGGCGACAACGGTAGATGTAATGTTAAGGGTAAAGGCTATTTGTTTGATTCAGGATCAAGAATTCCTTTGATTGTGAAATGGCCAAAAGGATATGAGCATGATCAAGAATCTCAACAAATTATTGCAAGTACAGATATTACGGCGACTATCTTAGATATCGCAGGAGTTGATCTTCCAGAATATTTAACGGGGCAATCTTTTATCGATGAGCACTTCGACCGTAAAAATGTGTACTCTTACAGGGGATTATGGGATGAAATTCCTGAACAAATGAGCTCTATTTCCACAGAACAGTTTAGATATATTCGTAACGATAAACCAGAAATCCCATACGATACACATCAAGGGTATTTGGAGTGGTACCGTCCGGCATTGCATGTAATGAGAACCCTAAACAAAGAAGGGAAACTGAATGAAAAGCAAGAAAGGTGGTTCTCTCCAACAAAACCAAAAGAAGAATTGTACGATTTCAAAAACGATCCTTATGAAACTCAGAATTTGGCAAATCATCCGGAATATCAAGATATATTAAAGAAGTTGAGAGAAGAAACGTATTTGTTAGATAAACAAATGACACCAGTCTCTACAGTTTATGATCCTAAACCAGTTCCTGGATTGAAACCTATAGAATACGTAAAAGAGTATCATCCAGAAGCCTACGCAAGAATGTTAGCAGGTGAGGAGATCGGACATAAAAAATATTCGAAACTCTATAAGAAACATATAGCTGAACAAAATCAGCAATCAAAATAATATTGATCTAATGGTTCGAGTGTTAAGCGACAGCGACACTCGGACCAAAATAACGTAAGAGGTCTCCTGACCTCGAATATAATTTTAGAATGATGTGTGACTAAAAAGCATACTTAATTACCTCAAAAAAAACGTCAGTTTTCTGGCGTATTTTTTTTGCATTACTATTTACTTGATATTCAATTTATTCTTTTGATAACAATATGTTCTACTCTAGCTATACATTAAGAGCAAACTTTAATATCAATTTTATAAAAAATAAGAAACATAAGGTTAGGTGGTAGCGGTACTATCCCTCACCATCAACTCCGTTTCCAATACAATATGTTCCGATTTTAAATCGTCTGAAGTATTAAACAAAATCTCAATCGCCTTCTTGCCCATATCGTAAGAAGGCTGTTTTACGGTCGTCAATTTCGGGGAAGTATAGATGGAAACGGGTTCATCAGCATACCCAATAATGGATATATCTTTAGGAATCTCTAAACCTTCTTGTTTACAAATCTCCATGGCTTGGAACGCAATGTAATCAGTCACCGCAAATAAGGCAGTAGGTCGGTGTTCATCATTAAGCATTTTTCTTAATGCTTTTTCCCAATCGTTTTGCACCTCAGTAGAAATCACCATATCCGAATGGAAGGGAAGCTGACTGTCTTTAAGAGCCTCAACATACCCCATATATCGATTAAAAGTAGTCGAAATTCCTTCTTCACCTTTTAAGTGCACAATATGCTGATGTCCATTTTTTATCAGATAATCGACGGCTTTAAAGGCCCCATCGAAATCGTCTGTAATCACTACAGAAGTATCAATGTCCTCACAAATTCTATCCAATAAGATGATGGGAATGCCTTCATCATATATATCATTTAAATAGGAGTAATCCTCTCTATCTTGTGATAGGGCAATCAGTAATCCATCAACTTTAAGATCGGATAAATTGAAGCAATTTTCTTTTTCCTGTTCATAACTTCGTCCAGAACTTTTGATGATCAACTGATAGTTTAATTCCCTTGCCCGATCTTCTATACCGTGCAACATCATTGAGAAGAAATTATGGTTGTATTCTGGAATCACCACACCCACTGTTTTGGTTGAGTTTTGTTGTAAGTTTTTTGCCAATTGGTTCGGTCTGTACTTCCATTTCTTCGCCAATTCTTCAACTTTTTTCCTTGTCGATTCAGAGATTCTTTCCCCTCCATTCAAGGCTCTTGATACGGTGGTAACCGATACATTTAATGCTTTGGCAATGTCTTTTATGGTGACTCTATCTTTTTTCATTTTCCCTTTCTGTTTTCGGAGGGTAATTTCTCAAAAAAAACATCAAAAAGCAAAATCTTAAAACCTTTGTTTTTACTATTGTGCAAACGTTAAACTTTCTTCTTTTTGATGCCCTATATACATTTGTTTCGTGATCAATAACAAGTCACAAAACAATCCAATTAGCTTATAAATATATACTCTTATTTTAAGTATAAATGAAATGAAAAAGATAGATGCACATCATCATTTATGGAAGTATTCTCCAGTGGAACATGCTTGGATAAACGATGAAATGTCGGTACTAAAACAAGATTATCTTCCAAAGCAATTGTGGGAAGAAATGTCGAAGAGTGGATACGAAGGGTGCGTGGCAGTACAGGCAAGTCAGACAGAACAAGAGACTCAATTTTTATTACAAGAAGCGAGTGTAAATCCGTTCATTTTAGGTGTTGTGGGTTGGGTAAATTTATCGAACAGCAGCATTAAAGATAGATTACAATACTTTTCGAAATTCTCCGATTTTAAAGGAGTTCGTCACGTATTGCAAGACGAGGAAGACGATCAGTTTATGTTAAGAGAAGAGTTCTTAAGAGGCATTGCAGCTTTAAAAGAATTCGACCTTACTTACGACATTTTGATCTTCCCAAAACACCTTCCGTTTGCAAAGGAATTGGTAGAGAAATTTCCGGAACAACCTTTCGTTATCGATCATATAGCGAAGCCAGAAATTAAAGAAGGAAAGTTCGAACCTTGGGCATCCGATTTAAAGAAAATTGCACACTATCCAAACGTGATGTGTAAACTTTCTGGAATGGTTACTGAGGCCGATTGGAAACAGTGGACAAAGGAAGAGTTGCACCAATACATTCAAGTGGTGGTCGACGCTTTCGGAGTAGATCGTTTGATGATTGGTTCGGATTGGCCGGTATGCAAATTGGCAGGGGAGTATTCTGAAGTGATGCAAGTGGTAGAAGACTTTTTTACTGATGCAAATGATAGGAAAAAAGTGATGGGTGAGAATGCAATGTCGTTCTATAATCTCACTTTAAAGAACCAAGAGGTGAACATTTAGTCAAATCTAGGGGGAAAATTTTATTCACTACCTTTTTTTGATAATCATCCATAAAAAAATTAGGAAATAGCATACATATCGAACAGTAAATGACTTGTAGGTAATACCAAGTAGCTGTTTGAATGTAGCATGAAATAAATGAATAATAAGATGATCAATACACTAACAAAACCTACTTATCAAGCAGACGCTAATAAAGATAATTATGGTTTTTCTCACGGATCTAGATTGGTCTTAGGTTGCTCTGGACTTGGTGGAGTTTGGGGTGCTGTAGAAGAAGAAGAATCTGTAAAAGTTATACTAAGTGCACTAGAAAATGGTATCAGTACTTTAGATACTGCACCATCGTACAACAGATCGGAAGAATTTGTTGGAAAAGCATTAAAACAATGGAATGGCGAACGTCCATTTATCAGTACAAAAATTGGTAGATTATTCGCCGAAAAAGCAGACGAGTTTAAACTAGATTACACTCGTGATACCATGCTTCGTAGTATGGAAAACAGTTTGAACAAATTGAATACAGATTATGTAGACGTATTGTTCTTACATGAGCCACATATGTTGCCTTACGATAAGCAAGATGATATTATTGAAACATTATCGTATATCAAAGCGCAAGGTATGGCAAAAAAAATCGGTGTAGGTGGTAACCCGGTTGATGATTTCTATCCGTTCTTCGAATCAGGAATTTTTGATGTTGTATCAGGCTTCATGAAAATGGATGCTTGTAACATGTCAGCTTTCGAAAGAGACATTCCTTATTTCCAAGAAAACAACATTGCTTACTATGCTGCATCTGCATTGCATATGGGCTTGTTGGGAGCACGTTTTGACAAACTATGCGAAGAGCGTCCAAACAACGAATGGATCTCTAATAAAGATGTGGATATAGCGATTAACATCAAAAAGATTGCAGACGAGAACAATATGGATATAGCGGAGCTTTCTTTACGTTATCTGATGTCTGTGAAAGAAGCAACTCGTGTGGTTATCGGTTCAAGAAAGATTTCTCAAATCGAATCGACTGTCGATTGCTGGAACAAAGGATCACTTTCAGAAGATCTATTTAATCAAATCACCAACTGTATCTATAACTAAACAACAACAATGAAAACAATCGTTTTAAATAAACCAGGAGAATTTGAGGTAACAGAAACTGTTCAACCTACAGAAGAATTACAAGCAGGAGAGGCTTTAGTAAAAGTACACAGAATTGGTATTTGTGGTACCGATTTACACGCTTACACTGGTAAACAACCTTTCTTTACGTATCCAAGAATTTTGGGTCATGAGTTGGGAGTAGAAGTATTGGCTGTGGCTGAGGGCGTGAGCAATGTAAAAGTGGGCGACAAATGTTCTGTAGAACCTTACTTCAATAAAACGGAAGACCACGCAGTGCAAAGAGGTTTTACCAACTGCGGTGAAAATATTTCTGTATTCGGTGTACACGAAGACGGTGGTATGAGAGAATTCTTTAAGATTCCAGCACAATACCTTCACGCTTCAAAATCACTGGGTTACGATCAGTTGGCTTTGGTAGAGACATTAAGTATTGGATGCCATGCGGTAAACAGAGCTAAAGTAGGTGCTGAAGATACAGTTTTAGTGATTGGTGCAGGTCCTATCGGAATGGGTGCTTGTCAGTTTGCAATGGCAGCAGGCGCGAAAACAGTCATGTTGGATATCAACGAAAGTCGTTTGGATTTCTGTTTGAAGCACATCAAAGTAGATGGTACAGTACAAGTGGACCAAGAAGCAGATGTGACAGAAAAGCGTATTAGAGAGCAATTTGATGGTAACCTTCCAACCGTAGTAATCGATGCAACAGGTAATAAATTCTCTATGGCCAACACTTTACAGTATACTGCATCAGCAGGACGTATCGTATTTGTCGGTCTTTTCCCTGGTGATTTTTCTTTCCACGATCCTTATTTCCACAAGAAAGAATTAACGATCATGGCCTCAAGAAACTCATTGCCAGCTGATTTCGATCAGATTATTGAAATGATTGAAAACGGTCAGATTGATACAGATCCATGGATCACTCACAAAATATTATTTACTGATATCGCCGATCATTTTGATAGCTGGTTAAAACCAGAAACAGGAGTGATCAAAGCGATGTTAGAACTTTAGACTAACGAATTTGATGACATCATTTGTAGGGACGTTGCATTGCAACGTCCTATCTAAGGCACAATAATGACCTTACTCAAAGATGAAAACTTCGAATTATCTCACAATCAACATATAATGAAATGAATAACGCTATTACAAATGACATTACTGTAGACAACCAACCTGCCGATGTACAAGAAGAAAAGCAGGGTAAAGTGGTTGAGAAAAAGTATTTAATTCCATTCATACTGATCACAAGTTTATTTGCCTTATGGGGGTTTGCCAACGACATTACCAACCCAATGGTATCTGCTTTTGAAACAGTAATGAATTTAGAAACAGCAAAAGCATCATTGGTACAATTTGCCTTTTATGGAGGTTATTTCACCATGGCACTTCCTGCAGCAATTTTAATCAAAAAATATTCTTATAAATCGGTTATTTTAATTGGTTTAGGCTTATATGCCACTGGAGCATTATTATTTATTCCAGCAGCCAATTTCGAAATGTTCGGATTCTTTTTAGGATCACTATATATCCTAACATTCGGTCTAGCATTTTTAGAAACTACAGCCAATCCGTTAATCTTATCTTTAGGATCAGAGAAAACGGCAACTCAACGACTAAACTTGGCACAAGCGTTTAATCCTATCGGATCTTTAACAGGTATGTTTGTGGCGTCTCAATTTGTACTATCAAAATTAGAATCTGCTACAATAGATGCAGATGGCGAACTTATCTTTCCCACATTACCTGAAGCACAACAATTATTGATTAGAACCCAAGATTTGATGATCATTCGTGATCCTTACGTATTCTTAGGTTTAGTAGTATTATGTATGCTAGTATTAATAGCAATTACAAAAATTCCAGAAAAGAAAAAGGACAGAACAGCTCCGATTCAATTAGGGGGAACTATCAGCAAGTTATTAAGTAACAAAACGTATAGAGAGGGTGTGATTACTCAAGTATTCTATGTGGGTGCTCAAATTATGTGTTGGACCTTCATCATTAAATATGGAGAATCGCTAGGTTACTCTAAAGCTGAAGGACAGAATTTAAATATCATTGCCATGTTCCTTTTCCTTGGCAATAGATTCTTAGCCACATACTTAATGCGATTTGTAAATACAGCGTTATTATTGGCAGTCTATGCAATTGGTGCTATTATCACAACATCAATAGTAATTTTTGTTGGCGGAGATATCGGACTGTACGCTTTGGTAGCCACATCCATCTTTATGTCGATGATGTTCCCGACAATCTACGGTATCACTTTAGAAGAAGTACCTCAAGAAAGAGAGTTTGGAGCTGCAGGTTTAGTAATGGCCATTGTTGGTGGCTGTTTAATGCCTCCTTTACAAGGTTATATTATTGACATGGAAACAGTTTTTGGTATGAATGCAGTGAACTTCTCATTCCTTCTTCCATTAGTATGTTTCGTAGTGATCAGTGTATTCGGATTTAGACGATTCCAAAAAATATAATTAATGAAATTCAAGAGATATTGTAAAGTACTTCAATTAACTGATAATCCTCAGTTAATTGAAGACTATAAAAGAGTGCATGGTAAAGGTCAGGCTTGGCCAGAAATTACCAACGGTATGAAAGAAGTAGGGATTCTAGATATGGAAATCTACATCGCCGGAACTCAGTTGTTTATGATTATGGATACGGTAGCTGACTTCGACCATGAGACTCAAATGGCGATTTTAGCAACAAAACCAAGACAATCAGAATGGGAAGCATATGTTTCTCAGTTCCAGGAAACAGATGCCAATGCTACAGCAGATGGCAAGTGGGTATTGATGGAACGTATCTACGAAATGGAACAACAAGTAGAATGTGCGAAAGAGGAAGGTCAGGTAAAAACGACCGATAAATTAGAAGTGACGATCAGTTAATTAAAAATTGACTTACAAATAATAAAAACAATGAACAAGGTACTAATGGTGCATCCGACGGATAATGTAATGGTCGCATTATCAGATCTTCAGGAAGGAGAGACGGTCGCTTACGAAGGACAAGATTACACAACATCAACTGCAGTAAAAGGAAAACATAAGTTTGCCTTAGAAGATTTTGCAGTAGGTGATAAGATATATATGTATGGCGTATTGGTAGGTAAAGCTACTCAGGCCATTAAAAAAGGAGAGGCGATTACCACAGAAAATGTAAAACACGCAGCAAGTGATGTGGCTGTTGGAGATCGTAAAACAGATTGGATCAAGCCAGATGTTTCTGCTTTTGAAGGTAGAACATTTAAAGGTTATCATAGAACAGACGGACAGATTGGTACCCAAAATGTTTGGTTGGTCGTTCCTTTAGTATTTTGTGAAAATAGAAACGTTTTAGCTGCGAAAGATATTCTAGAAGAAAAACTAGGATACGCAAAAGGCAGAGACTACGAATTAAATTTAGATGATCTCTTAGGTCAGTTAAACGAAGGAAAAACCGCTGAGGACCTTTCATCTAAAGACTTTATGTTGTCTTTGGAAGAACAAAAGAACCAAAGAGTTTTCAAAAATGTAGACGGTATTAAATTTTTGCTTCACGATGGTGGATGCGGAGGTATCCGTCAGGATGCAGAAACACTTTGTGGTCTATTAGCTGGATATTTGAACAATCCAAACGTTGCCGGAGCGACATTCTTAAGCTTGGGTTGTCAGAATGCACAAGTAGAAATTATGCAAGAGGCCATCAAAGCCGTTAATCCAAAATTTGATAAACCCGTCTATTATGTGGAACAACAAAAGAGTGCTTCAGAGGCAACTTTTGTAGGTGATATTGTAAAATACACCATGGCTGGATTGGTCGAAGCCAACAAGGTAGAACGTAAGGAGGCACCAATTTCTGCATTAAGATTAGGTTTAGAATGTGGTGGATCTGATGGATTTTCTGGTATCTCAGCCAACCCAGTAATCGGTTATGTTTCTGATATGCTAGTTGCTTTAGGTGCCATACCAATTTTAGCGGAATTCCCTGAGTTAAACGGTGTAGAGCAAAGTTTAACCGATCGTTGTCAGACAGAAAAAGATGCCAAAAGATTTGTTGATCTAATGGCGATTTATAAACATAGAGCCGAAGCAGTAGGTTCAGGTTTTGATGCAAACCCATCTCCGGGTAACATCAAAGATGGTTTAATTACCGATGCCATGAAATCTGCAGGTGCAGCCAAAAAAGGCGGTTCATCACCAATTGTAGAAGTATTGGATTATACAGAGCAGGTAACAAAACCAGGTTTGAACCTTCTTTGTACACCGGGTAACGATGTAGAATCAACCACCGCTTTGGCAGGATCAGGTGCTACTTTAATTACATTTAGTACAGGTTTGGGAACACCAACAGGTAACCCAATTACACCAGTAATTAAAGTGTCATCAAATACAGTACTTGCAGAGAGAATGAAAGACATTATCGATTTCAATACAGGTACAGTAATCACTGGAGAAGATAGCATTCCAACTAGGGCAGCAAAGATGTTAGACTACTTATTAGAAGTAGCAAGTGGTGAAGCTGAAACAAACGCCATGCGTATGCGTCAGGACGACTTCATTCCATGGAAAAGAGGAATTTCACTTTAAGCAGTTAAACATTTAAAATTGGGAAAAGTTGGATTATTATTTTTTTGACTAATCAAGGCAGAATTGAAGAGCATAGCCTTAGCTACGTGATGAAATTCTAACGTAGAGTAGTCAAAAAAGAAGATCTAAAACTTCCGATTTTGATTGTATAACTGCTAAATCAACATCAAAAACAATTAGAACTATGCAATTAAATAGAACAACAGCAAACGTAGAAAAGCGTCCTATAAAAGTCCTTCAATTTGGTGAAGGTAATTTCTTGAGAGCATTCATCGACTGGATGATCCACGAAATGAACGTAAAAGCAGACTTTAACGCAGGTGTAGCCGTAGTACAACCTATTCCACAAGGTTTAGGCGAGCTACTTTCTTCACAAGACGGTTTATATCATTTGTATTTAAATGGTATTGAAAAAGGTCAGCTAATCAATAAGAAAATGTTAGTGGATTGTATCCAATCGGTGGTCAATCCTTACGAAGATTATAACGCTTACTTGCAATTAGCAGAAGAGGAAGAACTAAAATTCGTTTTCTCTAATACAACAGAAGCAGGTATCACTTATAAAGCAGGTGATGCAAAAGATAAAGTTCAAGATAGTTTCCCAGCAAAATTGACAGCTTTCTTGAACCACCGTTTTGAACATTTCAAAGGAGATGCATCAAAAGGTTTAATTATTCTTCCATGCGAATTAATTGATAAAAACGGTGTCAAACTAAAAGAAATCATTCTAAAATATGCTGCTGATTGGGGCTTATCAGATGATTTTAAAACTTGGTTAGATTCGGCTTGTACATTCTATAATACATTAGTGGATAGAATCGTTCCAGGTTATCCTAAAGACCGAATCAAAGAGATTCACGAAGAGTTAGGATTTGAAGATCAGTTGGTAGTAGAAGGAGAGCAATTCCATTTGATGGTCATGGAAGGTGATCAATCCATTAAGGAAGTATTACCTTTTGAAAAAGCTGGTTTGAATATTATCGTAACGGATAATCAAGCACCTTACAGAACTAGAAAAGTGAGAATCCTAAACGGAGCACATACTTTGATGGTACCGGTAGGTTTATTGGCTGGGATTGAAACAGTAAGAGAGAATGTAGAAAATGAGCAAGTAGGTAAATTTGTAGATGATGCTGTAACCCTTGAAGTTATACCATCATTGCCTTCAGCAGAGGGTTTGGTTGAGTTTAAAGAAGATGTAATGGATCGTTTTAGAAATCCATTTATTCAGCATTACTTAAAAAGTATAGCACTAAACTCTTTTCCAAAGTTCAACACAAGGGTTTTACCATCAATTACTTCATTTATTGAGAAAGAAGGTAAAGTCCCATCTCATTTATTAATGTCATTTGCGGCATTAATCAAATTGTATGATCCTAAGAACCCTGTTGGTTTTAAACCTCAGGATAATCAAGATGTGGTTGAATTACTGAGTACTGTTTGGGAAGAATACAGATCCGAATATTTCAGTATTGATCAATTAGTTGAAAAAGTGCTCGCCTACAAAAATGTCTGGGGGCAAGATTTAAATCAACTACCACTTTTAAAAGAAGAATTATCGGTTTACCTAAGGGTAATTGATGCCGATGGTGGAGTACATTCCTATTTTTCAGAAAACGTTATCAATAGCTAATCATCCTGAATAAATAGAATAATTTTGATAAATTCCATATAGCAAAAAGGCTATCTTCAATTTGAGGATAGCCTTTTAACTTAATTAATGGATATATTTACTGGTCGATATCTACGCCCGTATTTCCGCTAAAACTATTCCTAGTAGAGCTAAGCTGACCACCGTTTTGCACACGTATTCCAGCATCTCCACTTTTGGAAATTGAACTGTTTTCTATAGTTAATGAAGCAGATGTTCCTACTTCTATATTTGCTTTTCGGTTTCCTCCATCAAATCCTTTTTGTCCGCCATTTTTAATAATGGTATGCATAATTACATTATTTGATGAATTGGATAAATAACGAAGTCCCCTCCAATAACCATTTACATCCTGATCTCCTTGAAAAATGATTTCATCTGTAGAAGTTCCGTTTGTTTTCAAAGATCCATCTTCTTGTACTTGGATTCCACTTTCTTGACGGCCATGGAATACAGCTCCTGCATCTACATTAATATCGGAAGCTAGGTATTCGATATTATCACATAATAAATAAGGAACATTAAGTGCTTGCCAAGTAGCATTTATAGTGGTTTCATCCCCACTCCAATACGAATCGATATAGTCTTTAGTATTACCAGTGTAATCACTGCCATTATCAAAATAATGGTAATGATTTACTTGTGTCATAACGGGAGCAAAATTTTCTGTAAGAGTATTATCAGCAAAGTCAACTAATACAGAAGTAAGTGTTCTTGTAAAAAGGCCATATCCTGCACTATTATATGATTTTGTATGTGTCATTTTTAATCGACCATCTCCATCCACCATAATATTGGCTTTTTCATTTCCTCCATCAAAACCTTTCTGACCTGCATCAGATATTTCAACATAAGTGAGTTCGTTATTTGTACTATTTGAATGGAATGATAATCCTCTCCATTTACCGGATAGACTTTCCTCCCCTCTAAAAATAATTATGTCAGAGGCTGTTCCTACGGCATTCAACGACCCTCCAGCTAAGATTTGTAGACCACTTTCATTACTACCAATTATTGTTGTACCTGCTGCAATTATAATATCAGATTCTATCACTTCAATATTCTCTGCCAGCTTGTAAGGAACATTGATTGCATTCCAAGTCATATCCTCATCACTATGAGTTGCACTCCACATACCTTCGATATAATCATTTGTATTTCCTGTATAATCAGATGTTTCATCAAAGAAATGAAAGTGATGAAATTGAGCGGATACAGCAGTTGCATTTAAAGTGATGATGTTATTACTAAATATTGTAAGGTTTGATGTTTTTTCTCTTAAATATAGACCATATCCACCTCCGTTAGTTAGTTTAGAGTTACTAATACTGATACTTGATTGATCGTTTATCATAATATTAGTTTTATGATTTGCTCCATCAAATCCTTTTTGACCTGCATAATCTATTTCGACATAATCTAAGATATTATTGCTGTTATTTGATTGAATATTAAGCCCTTTCCATGCACCTACTAATTGATTTACACCAGTTAAAATAATTGGTTCTTGTGCAGTACCTATTGCTTTTAGATACGCAGATGATGTTACATCAATTCCTGATTCACTGACAAAGACAATCTTTACTCCAGCTTCTATGGTAAGATTCGCTTGAAGTATGACATCAGATGAAGCTATATAATCAGGTAAAGTTGGGTCTTCAATTCGATTAGTTAAAGTTCGGTCCGAATTTAAAACACCTCCAATTTCTTCGGGTGAGTTCGTCCCACTTTCAACGACTATAGATATTTCATCAGAATCATTTGCTCCACTTGAGTTTATGGCATTTAATCTTAAAATGTATGTGCCAGTTGCTGTTGGGATAAATGAAGTCGTTGATGAAGTTGGATTTTCTACTTCAATTGAACTAACACCTGAGGGAATTTGAGTGAATTCCCATAAATAGTTTATACTTTCATTTTGACTATCAGTAGCTGATCCGTTTAATGTAACTTTATCACCTAAAAATACCGTTTGATCTTCACCAGCATCTACAGTCACCACACCGATTAGCTCTTCAATTGCTTTTTCATTGCTACAACTTTGTAAAAAAAGAAAAGCCAATAGATTGAAAGCAGCAAAGAGATTTAGTTTTAAAAATTTCATAAGAGAATAATTAATGGTAAAAAATTTAGAAATTATGTTTTGACAAAATTACCACTGATTATTCCTTGCATCAATTGGGGAAATTACTGAAATTGCGTCAGGAAAAACCCCTACAACTAACTTGACTCAAACTAAAATGTTATACAACAAATTACTATTACTCACTGCTCTATCAATTTCTTTTTCTCTAAATGCTACGAATAAAGAACCACTTGATAGCTTAAAAATTGAAGTCCTAAAAATGTCTGATAAAGAGAAAATATCTTTTTATTATGAACATTGTACAGACTATTCAGCTTCTCCACAGAAAGCTAAAAATGCCTTGTTTTTTCTTGATGAAGCCATTGAGCTATCAGAAAAAATGAATGATAAAGACTCTTATTATCGATTTAGAATTGAAAAATTAGGAGCTCAATCCATTCTCGAGAATGATAGTACGAAAATTTTAGAAATGGATGATATGATTTCGGAATTGAAAGACTATAATAATCTTGCTTTAATTCAGAGGGCCTTGGTCATTAAAGGAAATGAGCTTGAACAAATGGACTTAATGAGCGATGCAAAGAAGACTTACTTGGCTGCTTTGGATTATGCAATTACTCTAAAAGACACAAGCAGGCAAGGTGTGATATACAACAATCTAGGAAATATAGCGAATAAGACGAGTAGGAATGAAGAAGCGATAAAATACTATCTCCAAAGCTTGACCTTGAGGGAAAAAGGAGATCTTAAGAATCTAAATCGAACGTACAATAACATTTCTCAGATTTATAAAAGAATTGGAGATTATGAAAAATCAATTCTTTATAATCAAAAAGCAATACAGGTTCAGGTGGCTCAAAAAAATGTTTTCGGACAAAGTATAAGTTATTTAAACTTGGGGAACACCTATAGACATATGGGGCAGTATGATAGTTCAATATATTATAATAAAGAAGCGCTCCGTTTAAGTGAGTCAATTAATGACACAATAGGGTTTGCATTCGCTTTTTATAATTTAGGGTCATCCAATTTTTCAAAAAAAGATTTTCATGAAGCCATCAAATACTATAAAAAGGCCTATCCCATTTATGAGAAAGGTAATATGAAATCATATGCAGCATCTACATTAAATAGTTTATCAGCATCTTATAGGAGTGCAGGAAATTTAAAAAAAGCTGAGTATTATTTAATCAAGGCAGAGGTGCTTTCTAAAGATCTAAACTCATTTAGTCTAAAAGAAAATATTCATCAGAATTATTATTACATATACAAGGATCAAGGTAATTATAAAGAAGCACTTAAACATAGTGAACTCTACAAACAATATGCTGATAGCGTTCTGAATGAAAGTCAACTTGAAAAAATTGCAAGTCTCGAAAAAGACTATGAAATAAAAGATAGAGACAATAAAATAGCTTTGTTGGATAAGGAAAATGAACTTGCAGAGTTAAAAATTACACAACAAAATCTTGTTAGAAAAGGATTGATCCTATTGATTTTTATGACGTTCATTGTAGCATTTGTACTGTTCAGTAAATACAATGCAAAACGAAAAACGGAACGTATTTTATCTTTAAAAAATCAAGCATTAGACGAGGCTAACCATGTAAAAGATCAATTCTTTTCTATCATTGCTCATGAATTAAGAAATCCTTTGTCTGCATTTAAGATGTTAACAAATGGATTGAAATCGAACTTAAACTATTACTCTAAAGAAGAGATTGAAGATCAGCTGAATGAACTTAGGTTGTCAGCAAATAGTTTAAGTGAATTATTACAAAACTTATTACAATGGTCTTTATCTCAAACAGATAGAATGATAATTCAGCCAATAGATTCAGATGTGAAAGTAGTTTTAGATAATGTGATTCAACACTCAAATAGTTTTGCTCAACAAAGAGGAATCAAAATAAATAATGAGAAAGTAAACAATAGTATGATCAAAATGGATATTCAAACTATGGAGTTTGTTTTTAGAAACCTTATTATCAATTCCATTAAATTTTCACCATCAGATAGCGAAGTAATCATTGAAACAAATGAGCATACTGATTTTTTAAAAGTGAGTATAAAAGATCATGGAATTGGAATGTCAGAAAATGATGTTGAAAAACTTTTTCAATTGAATTACAATATGAATACGATTGGAAATTCTCCAAATAAAGGAAGTGGATTAGGTTTACTATTAGTTAAAGAATTTGTTAGTAGAAATAATGGTAGAATAGAAGTTCATAGTCAACTTTCTAAAGGAACTACAATTGATATATACTTACCTAAATACTAATGTTATGGAAAAGAAAATAAATATAGCTATCATTGATGATCATAAAATTATTCTTCAAGGTTTAAAGTCAATGATGATTGCAGAAGATGCTATTAAGATTTTAGGTTTATATCAAACAACAAAGGATTTTTTAATTTCAGAAACCATACAACAGATTGATATTTTATTGCTTGATATCAACCTAGGTAATGAATCAGGAATCTTGTTTGCTAAAAAGCTTAAAAAAAAATTTAACGATTTGAAAATCATTATGCTCACTGCTTTTGATGATGATACAAATGTTGAAGATGCAATTCTTGTAGGTGTTGATGCCTATATAACTAAAGATGCCGAAAAAGATGAATTGGTTTTGTCAATTCATGAAGTTTTTAATGGTAGGAAATATTTTGGTAAGAAAGTATCCAAATTAGTTTTTGATGGTTTTATACAAAATGTGAAATCTAAAAATGAAATTCCATTAAGTGAGCGTGAGTGTGAAGTATTAACCCATATTGCAGAAGGTTTAAAACATAAAGAAATTGCTGATGTTATGTGTGTGAGTGTTAAAACTGTAGAAACTCATAAGTCTAATTTACAGAGGAAACTAGAGTTATATACTACTGCTGATTTAGTGAAATATGCATTGAAGAATAGATTAATAGAAATGTAAATTATGTAACTAAAACTAATATTTTTTATGGGATTATAGCTTATCTTTAATTTTTATTGATAATATAAGTCTCTAGATCTTTACAGTTTAAATTTAAACGAATTTAAAAATAGGTAATGTTTGTAAATTTGTTTAAACAATTAATAATAAAATAAGAACTTGCCAATGCTAAATTATCAACAACCCTTTTGACTAAGCATTAACATGTTCAGGAATTTATTAATTCTCCTATTTTCACTTCTTATACTTTCGTGTGCTAAGGAAAAGAAAGTAGCTAATAACAAACCTATTTATCCATATAAAGTTGTTCAAGCTGAAATTAGAGATGTATCTTACGAAAAGGCTTACCCCGCAAGTGTAAAGGGTGAGGTGAGTAGTGAAGTACGTGCAAAAATTAGTGGCTATATCGATGCCGTATATGTAGATGAAGGTCAGAAAGTTCGAAAAGGACAGAAACTTTTTCATATAGAAACAGCTTCTTTAAGCGAGCAAGTACAAACTGCGAAGGCACAAGTAGAAGTAGCCGAAGTTGAAGTGGCTCGTCTTCGTCCTTTGGTAGAAAAGAAAGTAATATCAGAAATCCAATTGAAGACGGCAGAGGCGAAATTGGCAGAGATGAAGAGTAATCTAAATACCATCTATGCGAATATTAGTTACGCCACAATTACTAGTCCGGTGAATGGTGTAGTAGGTTCAATTAACTTTAGACAAGGTACTTTGGTGGGACCGAATACTGCTTCTTTAACAGAGGTGTCAGATATTCAAAATGTCTATGCTTACTTCTCGATGAACGAGAAAGACTTCCTTTCTTTTACGAAAGATGTAAAAGGTAAAGATATGGAAGAAAAAATCAAAAACTTGCCAAGTGTACAATTGCTATTGGCCGATGGATCTTTGTATGCTAACGAAGGAAATATTGTAACGATTTCTGGTAGTATCAATCAGGAAACGGGATCAGTATCATTTAGAGCAAAATTCCCTAACCAAGAAGGTATTCTGAGAGACGGTAGTAGTGCAAGAGTTATTGTGAAGAACGAAGTGAAAGATGCTTTGGTCATTCCTTATCAATCTACTTTTGAGCAACAAGGTCAGACGATCGTTTATAAAGTTTCAGAAACTGATTCTTTGTATACTAAAAAAATTACGACTTCTATCAAAACAGATCGTTTGTTAGTGATCGACCACGGTATTGAGAAGGGAGATAAAATTCTTGCTGAAGGTGTAAACGTTGTTCGATCAGGACAAAAAATTAAATCAAAACTAACCACTGTGGATGAAGTTTTAGATACTTATCAAACGGCATTCAAATAAGAAAAAATCAACTTCATGTTACAAAAATTTATAGATAGACCGGTACTATCCACTGTAATTTCTATTGTAATTACTTTGCTGGGTATACTAGGTTATATGGATCTACCTGTATCACAGTATCCAAATATTGCCCCTCCAACTGTTGCAGTAACAGCAAGTTACCCTGGAGCGAGTGCACAAACTATTCTTGAAAGTGTGATTGTACCTATTGAGGAACAAATTAATGGTGTAGAAGGCATGACTTACATGACTTCTAGTGCTTCAAACGATGGAGCTGCATCGATTACAGTTTTCTTCGAACAAGGTATTGATCCCGATGTGGCGGCGGTAAACGTACAAAACAGGGTAGCAAGAGCCAATTCTAAATTACCATCAGAGGTGATTCGTGGTGGTGTAATTACAGAAAAGAAAGAAAACTCTGCCTTATTATACGCAGCGATTTATTCAGAAAATAAGGATTACGGAGAAACATTCGTGACCAACTATTTAAACATCCAATTGAAGCCTGAATTGCAAAGGGTAAAAGGGGTGGCAGCCGTAAACGTTTTTGGTTCAAGAGATTACTCCATGAGAATATGGTTGGACCCAGCAAAAATGTCGACGTACTCTTTAACAACTGCAGATATTCAGAATGCTATTAATGAGCAAAGTTTGGAAGCAGCTGCTGGAGCATTAGGTCAGAACTCTGGTTCGCCTTTCGAATTTGTGATCAAGTATAAAGGTCGTTATAAGACACCACAAGAATACAAAGACATTATTATTCGCTCTGAAGGAAATGGTCGTTTTCTTCGTCTAAAAGATGTGGCGGAAGTAGAATTGGATGCCTTTTCTTACGATACAAAATCAATTACTTTGGGTCACCCAAGTGTGAGTTTTGGTGTGTTCCAAACGCCTGGATCAAATGCTCAGGAAGTAATTGAAAACCTTCACTTAGAGTTGAAACGCTTGGAAAAAACGTTTCCTGATGGCGTAAAATATGTGATCAACTACGATACAAACAGATTCTTAACGGCATCAATGAAAAAAGTACAAGTGACTTTAATTGAAGCTTTCATTCTTGTATTCCTTGTAGTGTGGATCTTCTTACAAGATTTTAAATCGACATTAATTCCTGCAATTGCAGTTCCAGTAGCCATTATTGGTACATTCTTTTTCTTAGGAGTATTAGGCTATTCCGTCAATTTATTAACCTTATTTGCTTTAGTCCTCGCCATTGGTATTGTGGTAGATGACGCCATTGTAGTCGTCGAAGCCGTCCATGCCAAAATGGACAATGGAGAAGAGGATTCTCATAGAGCCACAAGTACAGCAATGAGCGAAATCTCAGGTGCGATTATCTCAGTAACATTAGTAATGGCTGCCGTTTTCGTACCAATTACCTTCATTAAAGGGCCATCAGGTGTATTCTATGAGCAATTTGGGGTAACACTGATTATATCGATTTTGATATCCGCAGTAAATGCCTTGACGTTGAGTCCTGCACTTTGTGTGATGTTCTTAAGAAAACACGATGGACATGAAAAGAAATCTTTCTTCGATAGATTTTACGAAGTATTCAACATAGCTTTTGATGTAGCTGTCAAGAAATATGCTCGTACTTTGGAGCTATTCTTAAAAGTAAAATGGCTGACATTGGTAGCCATCATTTTATCGTTCGCAGGGATTTTATATTTCAATGAAAAAACACCATCAGGTTTTGTGCCTTCAGAAGATAGAGGAGTGGTGTTTATCAATATGGAACTTCCAATTGGTTCATCATTGGACCGTACATTTTCCATGACGGAAGAAATGTTAGCGGCAATAAAAGATATTCCGGGTATTCACTCGGCATCTATGAGATCGGGATCGAACTTCTTCTCGGGTGCAGGTAGTTCGTATGCCTTAGGTTTCGTACTTCTTAAGGGATACGACGAAAGAACGACTCCAGAAACAAGTATTGAAGGAATTTTGGCAGAATTAAAGAAGAGAACGGCACATATTAAAACAGCCAAAACCATCTTCTTTGTTCCTCCTAGTATTCCAGGTTTCGGTAGTTCGGATGGTTTCGAATTACAGATTCTAGACAAAGCATCAGGTCAGTTATCTGGGTTGGATGAAGTGGCGACAAAATTCACAAATGAGATCATGAAATCTGATGTGATTGCCTTTGCCTCTAATTCATTTAACGTGAACTTCCCTCAGTTGGAGATGGAAATTGATGTAGCAAAAGCCAAAGAATCCAAAGTACTTATTGGAGATATTTTTAAGTCAATGCAAGGGTTTATTGGTGGTTATTATGTCGCCGACTTCACAAGGTTTGGTAAACAGCTGAGAGTGAATATGCAAGTAAAACCTGAAGATCGTAAGAATGCAGGAAGCTTGGACAATATGTTTGTGAGAAACAGTGAAGGTACCATGGTGCAGATTTCGGAATTTGTGAAATTGAAACGTTCTTATGGTCCTCAATCGATCAAACGTTTCAACTTATACAATGCAGTATCAGTGAACGGTGGTGTGATGCCAGGACACAGTTCTGGTGAGGCCATCAAAGAGATTGATAGAATTGCAGCCGAAACCTTACCGATGAATTATGAAATTGCTTACTCTGGTTTAACGAGAGAAGAGATCAGTTCATCAGGACAATCAGTTTATATTTTCATGTTAAGTATCTTGTTTACTTATCTGTTCTTGGCGGCACAATATGAAAGTTATGTATTGCCGTTTGCTGTATTGTTCTCCTTACCTTTTGGGGTATTAGGTGCTTATAGTTTTACGTATTGGAGAGGTTTGGAAAACAACATTTATTTCCAAATTGCCATGATTATGTTGGTAGGTCTACTTGCGAAGAATGCCATTCTGATTATTGAGTTCGCCCTCCAGCGAAGGAACGAAGGCTACTCCTTATACGATGCCGCCATCGAAGGAGCAAAAGAACGTATTCGTCCAATCTTAATGACCTCTTTTGCCTTCATTTTAGGTTTAACCCCATTAGTAATGGCCGAAGGAGTTGGTGCAGCAGGTAACAAATCAATTGGTACAGGTGCAATGGCAGGTATGTTGGTGGGGACCTTACTAGGTTTAATTTTTATCCCAGTATTGTTTGTGGTATTCCAAGGTCTTCATGAGAAGATTGTACCGAAAAGATCTCATCAAAAACGTAAAAAAGAGAAATTAGAACATGCATAAAATTAAATATATATGGATGGGTGTGTTGATCAGCACACTCTTCTCTTCTTGTTTAATTCGTAAAGAATATAATCGAACAGTTGAAGTCGACAACGATCATCTCTACAGAATTAGTAATGAGAATGTAGATAAATCTGAAAACTTCGGACAAATACAGTGGTCAGACTTCTTTAAAGACAGCCTGCTGAATAACTATATCCAGAAATCAATATCAAATAATTACGACGTACGTATAGCTCTCGAAAATGTAGAGATTGCCAAGTCGTTGTTTTTGCAAGGTAAGAGTGTCAACCTTCCTTCAATCAATGGAAATGTAGGAGCAGGTTATACACAAAACTCAGCCAACACACCTGTAGGTAGTGTTTTTGGAAATCAGCAACAATACAATGTAGGTGTTGATGTTTCTTGGGAAGCTGATATTTGGGGTAAACTAAAAGCCACTACCGAAGCCTCAAGAATGAATTTACTCACCCAAGAGGAAGTTAAAAAAGCCATAGTATCTGATTTGGTAAGTCAGGTGGCTTATAACTATTACCGATTGATAGGGTATGATAAGCAAAAAGAAATCTTATTAAAAACGATCAAATCGAGAGAAGAAAGTTTAGAGGTAACACAAGCCCTATACGAATCAGGTGAATTGACTTTAGTCGCTGTAAAACAAACAGAAGCACTACTTTATAATTCTAAAGTACTTTTAGTTGAAGCAGAAAAGAACATCGAAATCTCTGAAAACGCCATCTCATTTTTAATGGGAGAAGCAGGTCAATCCATAGAAAGAGATTCCATTTTCAACGATCAATTTGATTTTCAATTAGACGTAGGTTTACCTATTCAACTTTTAGAAAATCGCCCAGACGTAAAAGCAGCGGAGTACAACCTTATCACCGCTTTCGAAAATGTAAATATCGCCAAAGCCAATTTCTATCCATCATTTAGAATTACGGCATCAGGTGGTCTCCAAAGTATTCAAGTCCAAGATTGGTTCAATCCTCAATCTTTCCTTTTCAATGTATTAGGACAAGTCACACAACCGATCTGGAATCAACGTCAGATTAAAACAAATTACGAAATCACACAGAGTCAAGAAAAAATAGCACTCCACAATTTCGAAAAACAAATCCTTCTTGCCGGTCAAGAAGTATCCAACTCCGTTTTAATCATCGATAAACAAGAGCAAAAAATCATCAACCAAGAAGCAGAATGTGAAGCCTACCGCCTTGCAGTACAATATTCTCAGGATCTCTTGGTCTCTGGTTCTGCCAACTACTTAGAAGTAGTCACCGCTCGCCAAAACCTTTTGGCTTCCGAACTTATCCTAGTAAATAACAAGCTGGATAAGATTACGGAGTTGATTAGGTTGTATAGAGCTTTAGGTGGGGGATGGAGTTGATAAATTAAAAATGAAAAGTTAAAAATGAAAAACGTAGTTAGTTAAATAGTTCGTGTAAACGGTATTTACTAACTACGTTTTTGATTTTGAAGTATTGATAATTTTCATCAAGATGTGTTTGATATCTTTGAGATCATTTAGAAGGCTCGAATACATTATATTCGTTAAATATGATGTGGCATGTAATAAGCGAATCCAATATATACTTTCATTGGTCTCTTTTAATGATATTGACAGTTTATGAATAAAGTCTGATTTACTTTGTGCAAATTCTGCTTCTGAAATATTTGCTCCTATAGACGTACCTGATCTCAATAATTGTTTTGACATTATAAATTCATTTTTCTGATCAGAAAGATATTTATAGGAGTTGACAATGCGAATAGAGAGTTGGAAAGATTTTTCAGCAACAAGACTCATGGTGTTTATAATTAAAATGAATGTTAAGCGTTAATTATTCAAACATAATTAAAAGTCTTACTAATACCAATAACAAAAAACGTAGTTAGTTAATTCTATGTACACTTACAGCTTAACTAACTACGTTTTTCATTTTTAACTTTTCATTTTTAATTTCAAAAAGTTTATATCAATTTAAAAATCTCGTCACTAGATAGTCTCGACTTCGGCAATTTCGCATTAAAATCTCCCTCAGCTCTATATCCAAGAGATACGAGACATAAAGAAGTAAAACCTTTTTCTCTGAGTCCAAATTCTTCATCCATTGCTTTCATGTCGAGGCCTTCCATTGGTACAGCGTCAATTCCCATGACTGCGGCACCGAGTAGTAGGTTACCTATGTTTAGGTAGACTTGTTTGTCCATCCAATGCTGGAGATCTTTAAGGTCGTATTTATGGATATCTGCAAATACGTTACGACCACCATGCATTTGATCTTTAAATTCTTGTTGTGCGAAGCGACCGTCTTTGTCTTCTTTATCCAATATATGTAACATATAGTCTTCATCTGCAGTTGTTCTTGAGCAAAATAAAACTACATGTGAGGCATTTAAAACTTTTGGTTCATTAAAGGCAAAGAATCCTTGTGTACCTTTTGCGATTCGTTTTTTACCTTCTTCAGAGCCTGCAATAATGAAGTGCCATGGTTGAATATTGGTACTTGAAGCACACATTCGAAGTAAGTTTTTGATTTGTTCAAAATCTTCATCAGAGATTTTTTTTGTTGGGTCAAACTCCTTTGTAGAGTAACGCCAATTCATTACTTCTTTTAAGTTCATGGGTTGTATTTTAAGAGTTAAAAATTTGATATCCGAAAATATCAAATCATAGAAGAAGACGGATTCTTTTTGAAAGAAAGTATTAGTGTATCTTATTAAAAATCAATTGAAAAGTAGGTTACTTATATTTATTCCTTCATTTCACAACAAGCACCATTGTAGCAAAAGAAAAATGCTCTTCACTAAAATGAGCTAAGTATATACTGTGTACGCGAAAAGTATAACTAACTACGTTTTTCATTTTTAACTTTTCATTTTTAATTTAATACCTCATTTTTCTCATTTAATATTTTTTGCCAGAACCGATAATGGTCATCATTTAACTCATAGAATCTCAAAAAGAATCCCTGCGCATGTACCGTAAGATTATTTTCCGTTTGATATAGTGCTAAATGATAAAATGGAATAAACCAATCGTAAGTTTTTACTTTAATTTTGATTCTGACAATGATGCCTTTTGTTTTGAGAATGACTCTGGCAAAATCTAATTGGGACCTGATTTCAGCATCGAAAGAGATGGGTAGGTTGGTGGCTATGATTTGATAAGGATTTGACCTCATTCTTGAAAATAAGACTCTGAGTAGTGGATGGTTTTTTCCGACCAATTTTTCTTCTGCTGCAGTTGATAGGTGTTTTCCGTGGGTAGTTTCTATAATCATATGTTCTGTTTTTTATTGAGAACTAATTGATTAGTAGAATGTTTTTAATTTGATATGAGCACAGATGATTTTTTCTAACATAAAAAGGAAGTCTCAATTTGAAACTTCCTTAGTGGATCTTGACTAGTAAAATATTATACGCCTGAAATGATCTGATAGTATATTGGCATTCCAATAGTGATATTGAAAGGAAATGTAACTGCTAGGGCCATTGGGATATATAATCCGGGGTTGGCATTGGGGGCTGCAATTTTCATTGCGGCAGGGACTGCTATGTAGGAGGCACCGGCTGCAAGTATGGAGATGAGTAATCGATCTCCGACTTCTTGGGTGATCCATCCACTGATAAGGGCGACGATTACACCATTTAATAATGGGATAACGATCCCAAAAGCAAAGGGGAAAATTCCATTTTTACAAAAAGCGGAGAGTTTTTTACCGCTACTAATTCCCATATCCAAAAGGAAGATGACTAAAAATCCTTTGAAAATATCGGTGGTGAATGGGGCGATGCCTTTCGCTTGATCATCACTTACTATTAAGCCGATAACCAAACTACCGACAAGTAATAAAACACTGCCATTTGTGAGGGAGTGCTTGACAATTTCCCATGTATTGATCTTATTTTCTCTGGTTTTAGAAAACATCGACATTAAAAAAACTCCAACAATAATTGCTGGAGCTTCCATGATGGCCATTATTGCTATCATATGCCCTCCAAAACTTATATTGTTTAATTCTAGAAATGAGACGCAAGTAATAAATGTTACTGCACTAATGGATCCATAAGCGGAGGCGATAGCTCCTGCATTATCAATTCCTAATTTTCTTTTTAAAAGAAAAAAACTATATATAGGTATGATTACCGATACGATGATACCTAAGAATACCATGGATAGGATATCAAAAGTGAATTCACTGTGTGATAATTCCTGACCGCCTTTAAAGCCTATGGCAAACAATAGATAAAGTGATATAAATTTTGATGAATTTTCTGGAATACTTAAATCGCTTTTTATTTGTGCTGCGACAATGCCCAATAGAAAGAATAATAGGGCTGGATTGGTAATGTTCTCTAGAAATAGATCTACATTCATAATGGTATAGTTGAATTAGTTTGGTGCTGCCATAAAACACATTTAGATGTAACTAAATGGTTTTATGACAGTCTTTTTAATCTACTCACATGAGATTTCTTTAAACTTCTGCTAGCTCTCTTCTAGCAACGGTTACATGACAATCAACTTCAAAGATAGCATCGCTATCTTTATATTGATTTAGTGATTGAATTAACTGCTGTTTTTCAGCTTTTAATTCTTCAACTCTTCCTTCTAAATCTTCTCCTCCTGTATTACCTTTCAAGAAGCGCTCGAAGATTTTCTTGTTTAGAAATTGGATCTTATGATCCAAGATTGAAATCAAAAGTTCTTTAGACTCTTCTGCATTGTATGCATTGTCGATGAGTTGTAACTTTAGTTCTTTCATAGTTAAAAGTGCCGGTTATAGTAAACCAAAAATTTTGAGTGAACGTTATGAGAAAACTGTTTTTCTTTTTCCTTGACACAAAGTAAATTATTTTTTTTCATTTATTTTTATTTATATATTTAATGCAAACTATAAATAATTTTTATGAACTTCACGCTACATCAACTACAGGTATTTTTAGAGGTGGTCAAACAAAAAAGTATCACTAAGGCTGCTGAGAACATGCACATGACACAGCCCGCATTATCTATTCAACTTAAAAACTTTCAACAACAATTTGATTATCAACTTACCGAGGTGATTGGTAGGAAGTTATATATCACTGACTTTGGAAACAACATTGCCGAAATTGCAGAAAGCATCGTATCTGAATCTGATAAACTGAAATATAAAACCAAAGAATATGGGGCTGAGATCGCCGGAAAATTAAAAGTTTCATGTGTTTCTACAGGTAAATATGTGATCCCATATTTCTTAAAAGATTTTATGCAAAATCATACTTCTGTTGAATTAGAACTAGATGTGACGAATAAATCATTAGTAATTGAAAGCCTTAGAAACAATGAAATTGATTTTGCTTTAGTATCTGTTAGCCCTTCAGATTTGAACTTAGAGGAGGAACCCTTATTGCAAAATAATCTATTTTTAGTGGGTAATACACCCGATTTACGAAAGGATAGGCCTTTCATTTTTAGAGAAAAAGGTTCTGCTACTAGGGCGGCTATGGACAATTATCTTTCTACAAGAAAAGTCCAAAAGAAAATGGAGTTAAAGTCAAATGAAGCAGTAAAACAAGCATTAATCGCAGGTTTAGGCTATTCTATTATTCCATTAATAGGTATTAGAAACGAATTGGCAAACAAAGAACTACATATAATTCCTAGAAAGGATTTACCTCTTTCTTCTACGTGGAGATTGGTGTGGTTAAAACAAAAACAATTCTCTCCAACAGCACAAGCATTTTTGGATTATATCAAGGAGCATAAAAGAGAAATTGTAGCTCAACACTTTAATTGGATCGCAGATATTGTTCCTCTAAAAAAGAAATAAAGTTAAATTATCAGGTGTTTCAATTAAACAATATCAAGATTATATTGTATTATTATTCAGGTATTTATCAAAATATTACATCAAAATTGATTTCAAAAAGTAAACCTTGGAATCAATTTTGCAACTTTCACCCATGTACTGCGTCATTACATTTAAAGCTTACGACATCAATAGTAATGACTTTTTAAATTTTCTTCTAATTAACGCTTACCAAAATGAAACACTTAACATTCTATTTAGGGCTTATTCTTTTATTAGTATATACTTCTGTTACACAAGCCTCAAATATTCCGGAAAATGAAAATCCAGAAAAAACTTCTGAAGTAGAAAACTTCGATTACCGTAACGGTATGCTTCAATGGGAAACATATGCAGGTGTCGATGTGAAATTTTTCTTAATTGAATCTTCAGAAAATTCTGAAAAATGGAAACTTGTAAACGAGGTAGATGCTTATGAAAAAATTAGATATAAGCACCGTTACACTTTTGATTTAAGAAGACCAAAGAAATTTTATCGTCTTTCTGTGATTAACACAAATGGAGACATAAAACAAATTGGAGTAATTGATACTTCAAAGAAAGAGTAAATTTACTCTAAATCCCCAACTCAACTTCAACTAAATGTACAATGAAACGATCATTATTTTTTTTACTGTTACTCGTAACAAGTACTTCTTTTGCACAAATTAATTTAAAAGGGTATGTTATTGGTAAACCTTTAAGTTCGGATCAACACGCTTCTACAAAGATCTCATTTGGAGGAGTTTATGGTAATCTAGTAACTTCGAGGACCAATTCCGGAGTCGTTTATGGACTAACATTTAACCCTGAAAAAGGAGGGACACCAAAGCTGATGACACAAGCTGAGGTACAAAAGTTTGTGTCTTCTTTAAACCATTACTTTCATGTGGATTTAAAAAGAGTATCCCAAGGAAAAGATGGTGTTTTTAAAGGATCAGAGAGTGGTTGTCAGTTTGTAGTGAATTACACACACAAACAATTTAGAAATGGATTATATTATTACATCGAAATGTTGATACATAATCCAAAACTTGGAGCATTATAAAACTTGAAATGGACTTTTGTAATTATTTAATCATAATAAGTAATACAAAAGTCCTTTATTATTTCTAAATAGCATGATCAATGTAAACCTTTTTTGATGATCACCGTTATATTTCTTCAGACAAAGAACTTTTAACTTTTCAATCAATTAACTGACTAAATAAGAAAAATCATGAAAACTATTTTCAAACAACTACTTGTAATCTTAAGCTTTGTAACACTGAACACTATTCATGCACAAAGTAGACCTTCATGGCATTCGGATGATTTAGCCATTACCTTTACAAAGGTGACCGATAATTTATATTGGTCGAATTCCTTGATAAAAGGAAGTGTAAAATATCATTTAGAGGTAGATCTAAATAAATCAATACCTAGATATACGCTAGTTACCGAACCACATCATGATCAAGAAACGGTAAGTAAAGTAATACAATACCATTTAAGAAATAATGGCACCGTGAATAAGTACGATGTACAAGAAAAGCATGAAGTAGGTGAGAAGGAATACAAAATGTATTTTCTAGTGAAGAAAAAAACTTTCGAAAAAGATAAAGCAGTGATGAAATAATCATTCTCAAAAATAAAAAAGTGGAAGAGCCCTAAATGTAGTTTGAATTACATTTAGGGCTTTCTCTATTTAGTTCACTAGGAATTAAATTGAACTAGTGATGATTTAATTTAAAAATGGAATAATAACTTGTTTAGATAGCAGTTCAGATTATTCCTAACGTTGTCAAATAACATTGTTGTAACTAGATGAAGTAATTAGATTTGAGCTCTATAAATAAGTACGATTCTAAATCTAAACCTCTTATCAATTCAATCTAATTAAATAATGAGAAACTTAATCCTATTAATCACCATCTTTTTAAGTAGTTGTACTGAAAAATGGAGTCTAACTGACAGTTCAGGAAACTTGGTAGATACTCATGAAAGAACATTGTCTTTTTCAGAACATCTTACTCTAATTTTTCCATACGTAATTTTAATTCTGATATTCATTGGAATTCCAGTAACGATATTTTTTATCATTAAATACTTCATTCGATATAATCATAAGATGAACAGTAGATACAATAATTGAATCAATCACTATTTGATTCATTTGAGATAATACAAAAACACCTTGGCTATATGATAACCAAGGTGTTCCACGAATTTCTCATTACTAATTAATTACTACTACTATGTATCTCTTCAGGTTCACTAATACATGTGTAAAAAGTAATGGAAACCCCTAGTGACTGATGAAAAAAAATTAAATATTTTCTAGAACAGACAAAGTTTCTTTCACAGACATTCTTACTTTATAGTTCGGATCATAGTGTCTTTTTAAGATTGTGCCATCCTGACTGATAATGTAAGTAGCTGGAATTGGGAGAGTTGCTCTTTTAATTGCATTGATCTTTGTAAGGTCACGCTCATATTTTTTAAGCATTTCTTGGTAGCCCTCATTCACATCAAATGTGACTTTGTAGCCGTTCATTATTTCTAATTTTGAATCTTCAACGATATCAAAAGTGAAACCTTTCTTTTTGGCCAATTCTAAATTACCATCAGCAAGTTCTGGAGTAACGGCAATAAAAGTGGCACCTGTTGCTTCAATTAACGACAAAGAGTCTTGCACATTCTTAAGGTGTTTAGTGCAATACGGGCACCAACTACCTCTGTAGAAATTTAGAACTACAGGACCTTTTTTAAGTGCTTTCTTTAAATCAAATGTTTCACCGTTTTGGTCTTTTGCTTTAAAAGTATACGCTTGTTCGCCTTCTTTTAAACCTTCTTGAAGTGTGTTTACAGTAATACCGTACTTTTCTAGGATCTCTTTTTCTTGTGAAAAAACACTTGTTATAGAGAATAAAATGATCATTACGATCGATTGAAAGTTTTTCATGTTTGAGTATAAAAATTAGTTATAATTGACTGATTGGTCAAATATAGAAATTTAATTTATATAATTAATAATTTTTACCTCAAAAAAAATTTTTTATAAAAAATGTGGCTTTACGATCTGTAAAGCCACATTTTAGAAATGCTTATTTTTCAAGTTGATTTATTAACAAATTCTTTCTAATATTTTTTCTAATTTTAAAGAATATCGATGAAATATATACCCGGGAAATAACCCATTTTTCTCGTACCGAAAAACCGTTAACTTTATGATTATTAGTAATATAGATCAAAAGGTTAGTGGTTTTTTTTTCTATAATCGGAAGGACTACTATTAAATTGTGCATGAAAGCTTTTAGAGAAATAACTGATATCATTGAAGCCACAATCGTAAGCTATATTTGACACCCTTAAGTCGGTATTCATCAAAAGATCTTTTGCTTTTTCTAATCTTTTCTGATTGATATAACGTTTTGGAGAACAATCATAGATGCTTTGAAATTTCCTCTTAAATGTCGATAAACTCATCCCTGCAATACTCGCATAATCCTGTACGCTAATGTCTTCGTATAGGTGAGTTTCAATCATATTTTTGAAATCTAAGTTTACAGGACTAAATAAATCACTGAACATATGACTCAGATTTTCTGAAAAATGAGAGTTGACTAAGAGTAATAACAATTCCTTTACTTTTAATTGAATCAATTCGTCTGTGACAATGGAAGGATTTTCAAAATAAAAATTAAGGCTACTGATATAATTTTCAATCATCGAAGAAATCTTAAGCTTTTCAGCTGTACTATGTTTCTTCCCCTTATTCTCTGATAAAAATGAAGGGAGCTGATTTGCATATATAGATTGTAAAGTTTCTGGATAAAGATGAACAAGAATGGCCTCGTTTTGTGTTTCGTCTTTATTTTCCTTCCAGAAGTTCATATAAGCACCACATTTCATAAAGAGACTATCAGAAGATTGCACCGATAACTTTTCTTGAGGAACGTATAATTCAGCTTCTCCTTTTAGAATATGTAAAAAACAAGCTTCATTTTCCATTTTGGTATTGGCCTTAAATGGAGGAGTAAATTTTACTTTCTCCATCACGGCTTTACCATGTAAATCGAAACTTTCTCTGTTGATAATCATATTTAGGCACTTTTTGCAATTTTAGCAGCTTTTCTAGGGTGTGGCATTCCCGTTTCTGCATAATATTTTAACTCTTCTAATACTTCTTCAAATGATTTGCCAAGACCGACTTTTAATATAGGAGAAAGAAGATTTCCAAACGTTATTATTTTTGCATCGGCATCCCAATGTAAAAGGGTCTTATCATTATTAATGGACTCTAAGCGAACAGAAACATGATTTCTTTTTATGGGTAATACGGAAGACGTATTGATGGGTGTCACATCAAATTCGAAATGGAAATTATCCTTATTGTAATAAGTAATGATTTCGTTGGCTTGTGGTCCGTCTTCTTTTTTATTCGATAAATCGCATACTCTACCGTGCACTGCAGCACCATCTTTTATTTCTCCTTGTTTTTCAACTGATCTAGGCACAATTGACATCCACTCATAGGCATTATGGAATTCTTCTGCGACAATATTCCATACTGCAAGACGGTCTTTTTGAATAATAATTTCTTTTGAGATTTTCATAATGATATTTGATTAAGAGTTTATGTTTTTGATCTATTACAAATATCATAGTTGAAGGAAGGATACTATTGGTGAAAAAGCTCAATGAATAGGAATATTGGTTCAATGTTTATTTTGAACTTTTTTTACAAATAGTCTATCAATGAGTCACTTTTATTTGATGTTTCACCTTATTAGATGGTGTGCCCTTAGATTTATTTTTTATTCTTCGAATCAGTATGTAGATGAAATATACAATGATCAACCCATAAAAAAGAGGAGTAGTAAAGTAGGTAGTCGGGTATATCGCTCCTAAAGTAACACTACTCACTCCAATACTCACAAACCATAGTAGAGATGTGATCGTAAAACCCCAAATGATATTACTTGTAGTAAGTAAAGGATATCTTTTTATGCGTTTTTTTTCGGTCCTTTTGAAATAAATAAAGAAACCACTAATACATAAAAATCCACAAATTAACCCCATCAAGCAATAGACTACTTTTAAAACTATCCCACCAAAATCTCCAAAATGAAGCGCCTCTTGCATATAATATAAATGTCCACCGATACCACTTTCACGAATATCAAATTTCTTAAGCAGATGATAGTCGTCTTTATCTAATACAACAAAATTGGTGTGTCTTTCAAAAGGCATATTAGGAATGTCTCCAAATACGATCACAGAGTTACTTCCGTCTTTGGAAGGAGAAATCATATCTGGAATCATATCAGGGAAATTCTGTTTTGTTGCTTGTAGAACACTCAAATAGTCTATAGTTTTTGTCTGATCAATAGTTTTATCAATAGGGAATTCTTGAGGTATAAATTTACCTGGACGATGACCCAACATAGGTTTCTCCAATTTAGGTTGAAAACCTAACCAAGTGCCTGTTATCGCAATGATCAATTGTATGACGATGGTAGCTAGTCCTATAAATTTGTGAAGGTCGGCATACTTTACTCTATTATTTTTACTCCTCACCTGACCAAAACGCTGTTTTTTGGTGAAATCAAAATAGAGAAAAATACTAATGATTAATGATATGGTAAGCAGTATGCCAAAAAATCCCACCCATTGTCGACCATAAAGTCCTTCAAATAATCGAACATGAATGTTTCTAATAAAGAAACTGAATGAGCGATACATATTTCTTTCACCTATGATTGTATTTGTATAAGGGTTAAGATAGACTTCCTGTGTGATTTTAGCTGGAGAGTTGGGATCGTCTAAAAATACAGTCACTTTCCATGTTCTATCTTCACTTTTAGGAACATTTATTCGATAACCATTATTCTCCGGGTATTTATCAAGTACTTTATTAATTCCCTTATTAATGTTTTTGGGAAGTTCTTTGGGAGTTACAAAGAATAAATCGGGACGAAGCATTTCATCGATTTCAAATTTGAAAACGGCCAATGCACCTGTAATACTGACGATGCCAATAAACAGTCCAGTATATAACCCGATCCAACTATGTAATGCCCAAAGCTTTTTTCTCATGACCTAGAATTTTACAGTTAACCCTAAAGTGAAGTTTCTTGGCATTCCAGGGAATACTCTATCGTAATTGTAACCACCTACATAATACGTTTCGTTGGTTAAGTTTTTGATATTGGCAGAGACTCTAAATGCTCCAATGTTGTAATAAACTGCCATATCCCATAGCATATAATCAGGAAGCACTAACTCTGGGTTATTCGTGAAACGGTCGCCGACATATTGTCCACCAAAACCAATTCCTAAACCTCTTAAAGTACCTCTTTGGAAATCATATTTTGTCCAGAAACCTGCTTGATGCTTAGGTGCATTTTCTTTTTGTCTTCCTACTTCTTCTGGATTATCCGATGCGGTAATAGTAGCATTGTTAAATGCATAATTGGTTGAGATAGATAGGGCAGGTGTAATCTGACCGTTCAATTCCAATTCGAAACCTTTCGATTGTTCTTCACCTCTCTGAATCAGTTTGTCTACATCGTTTGGATCTTGAACTAAGATATTGTTTACAGTGATCATATACACCGATGCAGTAGCAGATAGTTTACCATCGAAGAACTCTCCTTTAGCACCTGTTTCCCACATATTTGATTTTCTTGGATCAAATGGTCCACCATTCTGAGATGCATTCATTTTGTAATCCTGAGGTTGGAATCCTTCAGTATATGTTCCGTATAAATTGATAGTGTTTGTCAGTTCATAAGTTAGACCAAATCGAGGCAGTAATGCATTTTGATCTTTCGATACTTTCTCACCATTTTCAATACGCACATCTTTATAATATTCTTGGCGCACCCCCATTAATAAATGCCATTTTTTGTAATCCAATTGTTCCTGAATATAGAAGCCCATCGTATGATTTTGAGTATACGATCCAGCACCCATTTGAATCGATCGGTTGGGATCATAATAATAGTCATTAGGATTACTATTTCCGTACTGAGGATTGTCTAAATCAAAATCAGGTACTCCATCTGCCTCACCTCTTGCTTGTCTTTCGTTTTTATCATAGGTTTTGCTTGAATAATCGAAGCCAACCATCACAGTATGTCCTACTTTACCAGTATTGAACTTGGATACAAAATAGTTTGTGATATTGTCCGCATTTTCATATTCATCACGCTCAACATAGCGCATTTCTAAAACACTTGGTGTAATGTATTTACCGTTTGTTCTATGTTCGGCCAATTCGCCTGTAGAACGGAACATCATATAAGAGGAGTTAAACGATAACCAATCCGTGATCTTTTGGTTCCAAGAGAAAGTAGTATACAAGTTATTTAGTTTCAAGTAGTCTCCAGGTTGTGACGTAGACAAAGTAATTGGTGTCTGATTTAAATCAGTACTGCCTTCATAATTGGGTTTACCTCTGTCTAGTTTTGTGTTGTTTTGCATATAGACCACATCCACATTAAAACGGGTATTTTCGTTTTGAATATAAGATACTGACGGAGCAATATAGAATGACTCTCCGCCCATATTATCTCTAAAACCATCTGTAGTTTGGTATCCCGCATTCAATCGGTATAAGACTTTTTCATTTTTGGTTAACGGACCTGTTACATCGACATTGGCCTTGTAAGTATTAAAACTTCCGGCAGAAACGGTAGCAGAACCTTGTTGAACAGTCAGTGGTTTTTTGGTCACAAAGTTTATGGTACCACCAGGGTTTGTATTGGCAAATAGGGCAGAAGCAGGACCTTTAATTACCTCCACTCTTTCATATAAACCAATAATAGGTTGTGTCCAGAAGTTAAATGCGGTTTTTAATCCGTTGACCAATTGTCCATCCTGATTTCTGTATCCACGTACCGTAAAATCGTTATAAATCGTATATTGGTTTACACCCGATACATTTCGAACCACATCACCTAAATAATAAGCTTGCTGATCCAATATTAATTCTTTAGTGACGGTAGAAATCGATAAAGGAGCGTCTTTTATCATCGTTCCTGTCCTTGTCGCACTAAAAGTATAAGCATTATTGTACGATTCGTTTTCTACACCAATAATTTCCACTTGTTGAAGCTCTCTAGTATTCTCTTCTAAAGTGAAATTCTGTTGTATATTTTGATCTTTTTGAATAGTAACGGTCAGTGTTTGTTTCTTATAGCCCACAAAATAGGCTACTAATTGATGTTCACCCTTAGGCACATTATTTATTCTATATTCTCCGTTTTCGTTGGTTGTAGCACTTAATTTCGAATTAAGAATACCCACACTTACGGATAGAAGTTTATTCCCATTTTGATCGACAACCTTACCTTGAATCGTTTGTTGTGCAAATAGTAAAGTGGGGAATAAGAAAGTTATTATAGTGAAATATCTCTTAGCAATCATTTTTTGATAAATACAGGTTTACAATGATGTCGCAATGTATTTATTTTATTTAGACTGATTACAAATAAAGAATCTTAAAAATGCTAATAACACTAAATACTATTTACTAGAGATTAAAAAAAGGGCTTTTCAGAAGTTCTCTGAAAAGCCCTTTAATATAGGATCAACTATTAATTATTTTTTGATAAACCTTTTATGGATAATCCCTTTGGAGGTCTGAATTTTTATAATGTATACTCCTGTATTTAATTCACTTACATCAACTATCTCTTGATGGCTATTAAGCACTAAACGTCCCTCAATATCATAAATTGATGTTTGATTTATCATCAAATTATCTTTTTTATTAAAAGAGAGAGTAGATGAGGTAGGGTTTGGAAAAACCACAATATCATTTGATGTTCCATTTGAATGAATACCGTTAACGTCAGTAAGGTTTACTACTACTTCCTCATAATTTCCAGAATAATGACTACCACCATCAGTAGTTAGAAGCACTCTTAATTCACCTAAATCAGAAAAGCTTAACTTTGATCCATCTAATTTTCCTGGACCTGATAGAACTTCTATTTTCAGGTTTTGTCCAGTGGTTTTTACTTCAACATCCCAAGTAGGATTTTCTAATATATTAATCGATTCCGGTAAGTTGTGATGGAGGTAAGGAGAATAGCTTGCGTAAGCATTTTCATAATCTATCCATTTATTCTGTGAGCTATCCCATATAATAGATGAAAGCTCATTTTCAACATAATTACCCCCGTAAAATTCCTGAGTATCTTCATCCCAATAAATTTTATGTTCACCATCAATTAGATATTCGGTAGAATAAGTACCCTTTTCATCAATTAGGTAATAATGACTCTTGAGTCTATCATAATTCATTCTCCCTAATTTTTTGATATCCTTCCAATTATCAGACAATAAATACTGAATTATAGTAGTATTAAAGCGTTGTTCTTTTCCTTCGTGTAAGTGGTAATTATCTACTGAATTTTTGTGTCGGACATAAGGCGTCCAAGTCAAATCTCCTGTCTGATAATAAAGGTATTCATCAGCATCATATTCACGCGAATAACCTTTTTTACTTGTTCCAATCCATTGTTCATTATACCAAACATATTCTTCGGAACCTCTAGATTTGGAGTTATCATCAAACACGACTTGGTTTAAATGATTGTTTACCCATGTATCATTTGTATAATACCAACTCTTAGAATCATCAGTACTATTAAATTCTCCATATTCATGTTTATAATTTGGAGTCCATTTAGCTCCATCAAAAACATATTGTATTAATACTTTATCATTTCTATCAATATCTGATATTTTAACCCAATCTTCGCTGTCAAAATCCCAGTGGTAAATTTCTTCCTTTATGCTGCCATCCTCTTTACTAGAATGATCATATCTAGTTTGACCAACCATTTTATCATGAACCAAAGAACGTTTATAGAATTCGCCTCGACTTTTAAGGAATTTATTGTCATTGTCGTTTTGAGTGATATTTACAGTAGAATCCATCATCACCCATTCATCATTAACATATTCGAAATTAGCATTGGCATTTTCATTACCATTGTCGTCATAATAAAATCGTTTTTTAGTAGATAAATGATATGATATTGTTCCATCCAATTCCACATTAGAACGATATCTAATATTTTCATGATCTCTTTCTCCTAATAATTGGTAAACTTCTTTTGTTTTTAAAGCAGTTGAGCTTTTGATGATAGAATGTAGCATATTATCAACATAGCTATAAGTATAGGTTTCTGTTTCTTCCCATACATCAACGTTCAATTGATAATAAATTCTTTCAGAAAGTTTATTGTTCATATAGATCTCTTCCACCTTATAGAGACCATTAGAAGAAATCCATTCTTGAGTAGCATCATTCCAAAAAAATATTATTAGGAATATCAATTCGTTGCCAAATCGTTCATAAGTAGTTAGTTCTTTATCAAGTCCAATTTCCTTTAAAATAGAATGGATAAATACCTTATTTGAGGTTTGATAAGTAGTCGTCACTGTTTGTTCCACTTCATCATTCCCATTATAATTTGATTGCACAATTGAATTATCAAGAATGACCCATTCAACACGAGATGCAACCTCAAATTGTTCCGATATACTATTCCAATTTTCGATAATTTCGTTTTGCTTTTCACCACTTGGATAGAAATTGGTCGTTTTTATCGAACTGCTTGATACAGTAGATGGAATTTGATTGACTTGATCAAAAGTATAATGAGTTTGTTGATGCGTTACTTTTAAGTCCTCGTATGTTGTACTTTCAATTTCTTTATCATACCAAATCCCTTGATGTTTTTCAGATTCTTTATAAGCTATTAGTTGATTATCATCTCCATAAGATCTTTCTATTTTAACCAAGTAATAATCATCAATGTTCTCGTTATAAATACTATCTAAATGATAGGTTTCTTGTTGGTTTTCATTAAAGCGTTTCTTTGTTGATTTGATGTGTTTCCAATCATTATTATTCCATGTATACATACTTAATGAAGTAAATAATTGATCTGAATCCTCATGATATTCGTAGTTGTATTTTTGACCACTTGCTATTTCTTCATCAGCATTATAATTAAAATAATTATCGGATATTATCCTTCCAGAACTATCATAAGTAAAGTTTTTTTCGTTTATTTTATTTCCTTTTGAAAAGGTGATTATCTTAATAAGATTCCCAAAACTATCATAAAAATAGTTGATTTTATTATAAGGAATTTCTAGAAAATCAGTTCGTTGATCATTTGCGTTAAATGTAGTTTCTTCAACAACGTGGAATAAATCTTTAAAAAGAAAATCATATTTTACTACATATTTTTGATATAGGACAAATTCATTATTTACAAAAAGGTAACTAATACTAGTCTGTACTTTATTTTCTTTGTCGTTTTTAAATTTACTTTTATGTCGACTACTTATTTCACCATTTCTATAATTATAAGTTAGAGATTCCCTAAATCCTTCAATCGTTTTACTTGATTTTTTTTGAGTGAACCTCCAATCTTTTGTAACAGAATCCCACTCATATAGATAATTGTAACTTTCCTTATCCTTATATCCCCAGCGATTAAGGTAGGTTCCTTCCCATTCGTTCGTTGAAATATTACCTCTGTATGAAACTCTAATATTTTCTCCACTACCAGTTTTAATAACTTTAATCCATTGATCATTTTCTCCAGTGTAACCTTCCATTATAAATGCTTCTAAAACCTCATCATAATAGAACTTATCTTTCGATGAATTCTCCCATGCATCAACTATGTAGCGTTCTTGTATAATTTCAGAATCACCCACTTCTGTTGTTCGAGTTTGTGGTTGCCAATCATCCGTTGTACTAGAAAAAACAGTAGTAATAGTAGAGTCACCACTATATCGAATTTCTGATTTATAATTTCTAAGATCATTTATCTTATTGTTATAGATACGGATCAGATTATTTTGATCGTCGTATTCAAACCGAGAAGTATTTATTAATTCTGCATCCTTAGTATCATTTATTAAATATTTTCTTTTAACTGACATTAAATCAAGATCATTGTACTCGTATTCCTCTTTAAAAATTAACTGAAGAGGACCATGATTGCTCATCTTAAGGAAGGATTGAATACTTATTTTATTGCCTTTTTGATCGAACTCGTATTCAGAAATTACAAAGGAATTATTTTTTGTATATATATCAATGTTATTCCTTTCGATACGTTTTTCAACTATTTTCCCATCAATTTCAATCAAATCAACCTTTGTAGATTGTTTTAACTGCCAATTATTTCTAGCATAATTATAATCAAATTCAGTCCATTGATAATAAGTAGGAGTGTAGTCAAATTCTTCTTTCCTTAATGGAATAAAATCTTGTAAGTAATCCGAATACTTATCTTCTTGAATGGAGGTGATTTCTAGATATTCATCGGAAGTAAATTGTTTAATTTCTCTTGATTGAGGAACAAATTCATCTCTTGAGTAATCATACAAAACATATACTTCTTCAATACTAAAATTCTCTAAGAAATAGTATTCCCTACCATGTTCAGGGAAATCTTTCCCATTGCTGTGTATGTAGAAAAATGTGCCATGATAATTTTCATCATAAACATGCTGGGTGTATTCTTTTAAGGTCGAAATCCCATTTTTATAAAAATAGGTTTCTTCTTTCAATAACCTCTGTTCAGCATCATATGAGTAAACATCTGAACGCGAATGTACCGAATCACCATCCGATATTTTATGGAACCAAACCAATGAATCAATTTTTATTTCTACTTCATTCAATTGTCTCATTGATGAATACTTTACAAAATTTCCTTGGGACGAATATTTCGTTTTTAATCCTTTTAGATCTAAAATATCTATGGTAGGTATTTTGTGTTTTTCTAAATTTAAATCAGATACTTTATTTTCAGGAAATTGATTTTTAAGTTTCAAAAATGATTTACGTTTCTCATCGAAATAAAGGCTATCTTTAGCATCAATAATAAATTTCGATAGATAATCATTTTGATACAATTTGGGTAATTGATTTTCTTCCTGTTCACTTAAAGAGGGTAAACTGATTTCCACATTTTTATCATTTACACGATAAGGGGAAGCGACACCTTTTTTGTTAAATGAATAGATTTCTTGATGTCCTTCTAAGAGAAGCTTAGACGCATCGATAGTCTTAAGTTCTGTGGTTTTCTGTGCATAAGCATGAGAAAAGAATAGCAATAGAACAATCAGTTGCTTTAAAAAGAGTTTCATTTCGTAATAAATTAATCTTCGAGGCTTTTTGTGTTTGCTTTAAAAGCCAGTAAATAGTTTGTTAAAAAAAGTAGTTTGCAGTACTTTATTTGGGGAAGTTAGTAAAATAATATAACGGATAATGTGATCGTATATTAAATTATGTTAATCAATATAAATCGAAATACATTTTTATAAATATGATAACGAATTAGCTCAAAGTATCTTCTTCATCCATATGTACATTGTTATTTGTATTTGGATTAATTTTTTTAATTGGCTTTTGTAAAGCCAAGTTATTTGGATAGGAGATATCGACACCATCATCAGTAAGAATTCGAATATTAAATAAGGTGATATTAGTAATAATTCCTTCTACCGAATTTTCACCTCCATCTTGGATACGAATTTTATCGCCAATTTTAAATGGATAGGCAAAAAACAAAATCAAAGAGCCTGTGATGTTGGAAAGCATCGACCATTGGGCAACAAAGGCTACAGCAGTTAAGGTAAAGAAGGAAGTGACAAATACAGAGAAACCTTGAAGGGAAACATCCCATATAAAGATCATCCCAATAAATACCAATATGGTATAGATCACTCCAAAAAAGTTACTGATGTACATTTTTCTGTGAAACGAGAATCCCTTTCTTTCAGTTATTTTGGTTAAATATTTTTTTGTGATGGCTTGTACAAGAAATGCCAATACTATGGCACAAACAGTAAATAGTAATTTTCCTTCTAATTGATCCATAATGAAATTTGTTTGTACAAAGTTAAGAAGAATCTAATTTAGTTTTTTTCTTTTTTTATTCTAATCACAATTTTAAAACGCTTCACCAAAGCCGATATAAAAGCCATTATTTCCATCAACACCAACAGCATAGTCAATACGTAGATTAGTATTATTCTCTCTGTCTATAAGGAAACGAAGTCCTCCCCCTAAACTACTTTTCTCAAAGCTAACGTTATTCCAGTCATCAAAAACATCACCCTGACCAGCAAATAGGGTAGCCCCCCATCTTTTATAGATGGTAAATCGGTATTCTGCCTGTACACTCAACATGTAATTATCTCTGTAACGTCCTTTATAATATCCTCTCATATAACTGTTAGAGCCTATTTTAGCCAATGTATTGAATGGATTTACTCCAAAATTATTTATACTATTAAGCTGAAAAGCTAACACATTTTTAGAGTGAAAAAGATGTAGGTATTTACGAAAATCCAAACTTAATCTAACATTTGATTTCTGAAGGTTTTCTTCAGAGTAATGACCTGAAGCAGCAATGACTTGAAGAAAATGACCCTGTTGAGGGTTCAAGATATTTTTGCGATTATCAGATGATAAAGCCATTCCCCAATGTGTAATTTGATAATCCTTTGTACCTAAAATTTCTTGATTTTTTATCAAGCCATTTTCTTCATTAGAGGTCATGTTAAATTCATTGACATGAGAGAAATAAGCCCCTAAATAGATACTTTTATAAATTTTTCTCTGAAGCTGAATATCAACTGTAAAGATTTCACTCTCGAAAGATTCTTTTTCCTCTTCTTGAGTATTATTTCCTATTCCCCAGAATAAATCAGGGAATTTTTTATACATCACCGTTCCTTGGGTTAACCAATTTCCTTTTCCAAAATTCAACTCCCAGTTAATATCTGAGATCATCTGATTATTCTGAGTATAATTAAATTCCACATCCATAGTAGACCTCCTGTTCAAAGAAGTATCTCCTAAATGTAAAGTGAATAATGCTACTGCTCCTAAATAGCCTTTAGTTTCAGGTGCATAACCAATCGTAGGTAGAGGAAGTACTTTCCATCTTTTAAATGAAGTGTTTACCTGACTAGAATCGGTTGGCGTTTGAGCATAAACAGTACCACAGAACAATAATCCAATTAAGAAATTGACGTATTTTCTTTTCCCCATTTGCTTGATTTAAATAGTTTACCAATTCCCCAAAAAATAACCGAAATGCCCAATACAATAATAAAACTAATAGACCCCAATTGATCATCGTATTGTAGTAGCTCACCAGAATAGGCGTAAATAAAAGCACCAGGTAAATACCCCAGAAAACTATAGAAAAACATTTTACTATATGAGATATTCGAACAACCAGCCATAATACAAATACTCTCAGATAATAAAGGAATTGGCCTTGAAACGGCCACAATTAATATTCCCCATTTTTGTATTAGTTCAGAAGCTTTGTTTTTTTCTTTATCAGATAAAAAACGTTGAATTAATTGTGGCTGTTTACCTAAATAAAAACCAATAAAGGTGGAAATCATTCCTCCAATTACAGACAGTATTGTCCCTTCAAACCACCCAAAATAATTACCATTACCAATCATAATTAAACTACCTGGAATAGGTAAGATAATATCTAAGCTTAATAAAGTAATCGATGCTATTTTCATCTGAACTACATCCAATTCAAACAAAGGTGTCGGATCTTCTAAAATTGGAATTTTAAAGGCAACAACAATCCCAAAACTTACCAAGAAAAAGGTAATTAAAGAGAAAGTTAGTGTAATTAGTTTTTTCATGATTGTTGAGAAAGTTGGTCTGCGTATTTCTTTAAAAGTTGGTATTGCTGATGACTAAGGTCTCTGGTGATGGGCATGTAATTGTAGTTAGCAAAATTAGATGGGGACATATAATTTTCTAATAAATTGTTTACTTGTGATGGATTTAACCAAGTTTCATCTTTTAAAAAGATGCCGTTATACCTTTTTAGCATAGCTGGAACAATTGTGAAGTTAGGAAGAAGTACTTTTCTTTTTACATCCTCTAATGTAATTTGATCAACAGATTCAAGTAGTTGAGTAATCTCAGGGTCTTCTTTAAATACTTTAATAAATACAATTTGATATTTATGGACTAAATCAAATAAGGTATAAACTTGTTCGTTTTGGACTTCATCAATTGAAATGTGAGGTTCAAAAATATAAGCCAATACTCCAGCTTTTTTCTTTGGGAAAAACGTAACGTTGTCATATAGGTCAATTTGTAGAGAAGTTACTTTTTCTACTTGTCTATGAAAATCACCTACCAATGATAAAGCACATCCTGCAATAGCATTTTCTTTCTGTACGGGTATTCCTCTTTCATAAACATGTAACTGAATGGATTCTTTTGAATTACTATTATTTAAGAATTTATCTCCAAATTCTGAATAATCAGTATAGTTACCTGCTTGATCTGTTGTGATGTATAAATCTTGCTCTTCGAATACTAAATCTTTTTCAATATAGATCTGTAATTTTCCATCTTGAGGGTGAATAGAAGTAGGAAAATCGAATTGATAAAGACCTGAACACTGAATCATTTTTTCTTGATTATAATCATTCTCATAATCAAGAGTACCAAGTTCTAAAACCTCACCATTATCAGTCTTAAATCGAATAAATAGTTTCCCAAGATTTAAGTTGATAAAACCATTAAACTTATATTCTCCCTTAAGAGACATAGGTTCTTTAGGCTCTTCTTTAGGTTTATGAGGAATTCCTTTTGAAGGAAGAAAATTTAAAAGATCAATAACTACCTGATTGTTTGATATATCAAATGGAATATTACTTGCTCCTGGTTTTTGATATAATTCATTGATAGAATTAAATGTGTTATTGTGTTTGTAGGTTAAAACCCGTTTGAAATAATCAGTTTTTAAATCATCATTTACTTCGAAAATTGTTCCTGTAACTCTAATCTGAGCCGGATTGTCAGCTCCATTCAGTTTATTATAATCAGGATATTGAATTTCGAATAATTGATGAAAAGTGAATCTTAAATGAAATGTTTTACCTCTCAATAATTCATTATCAACATCGTCCTTGAAAGAAAATTGGGTATGAAAAGTACCTGCACCTCCTTGAATACCTTGAGCATTATACACTTTGAATAGGTTCAAATACCTAGTAGTGGATTTATGGGGAGTATCAGATGTATCATTTCCTATTTGAATGGATTTATAAAAAATCTGAGTGATTAATTGTAACTCAGGGCTGACATCGCATAGATAGGTGTTTTTAAATGCTATATTTTCACCGATCATCGCACTATATTCTTGTTGAGGATCGTTAGTCACCGACACAATTTTGGCATCCAATAAATTAAATGATAAATCACCATAATAATTCATATACCCAGGGTGAATAATATCAGAACCAATAAACAAGGAATATAAATCATGATATTCTTGGTCCAAATCAGATTTTCCCAAAGGAGTACACATCCATTTGCGGTAGTCTTCTGTTAAGACTTTAATACTTTTAATCTCGACAAATTGACCTTTCTTATCGGTTTGAATGTGATAATTTTCTACTTCTTCTTCTTCTACTTCTTCTTCTTCAATGTATATTCTTGGATGTGTATATACTTGGTGAACATCTTCATCGAAGAGTTTTAAATATTTGTATTTGTTATTATTGCCTGTAGCAATATTCAATGTGGCGTTTCCATCAAAGTTTAAACGCGGAGAAGTAGTTATGTTCATGGTATTTTAGTTTAAATGTATTGGAATCCAGCAAACAAAATATCGTCTGTTTGTTCTTTGTCGCCCTTCCAAATATTAATTTCAGATTTAATTACTTTGCATTGCACTTCTAAAGAAGCGTCTGATAGATTACAGATAAGATTTCGTAATTTCTTTTTCGTATATTTTTTATTGTATTTCCCTCCAAACTGATCTATAATACCATCAGTAAAACAGAATAAACGATCGTTTTCTTCTAGTTTGATTGAAGTTTCATTAAAGAAATCTTTTTTGACATGACTAAAGCCAATTGGATGTCGATCACCTTTAATTTCAATTACATTTTTATCTCGGAGGATCCATAAAGAAATAAATGCACCTGAGAAATGTAATTCGTTTGTGCTATGATCTATACAACAAAAACCAATGTCTAAACCATCATTTCGAGAATCAAAGGTTTTCCCTCCATGATTTAAAGACTGATCTATTTTGAGAGACAACTCATTTAATACTTTATGAGGTTGATATTGATTATTCTTTAATACTATATGATCTAGAATAGTAGAGCTTAACATGGACATTAATGCCCCTGGAACTCCATGTCCTGTACAGTCACAAATAGCAAAATAAGTGTAACGTTCATTTGATTTTGCCCAATAGAAATCGCCCGATACTATATCCTTCGGTTGATAGTAAATGTAGATATCTTTAAATAGTTGTTGTAATTCAACAGGTTTGGGTAAAACAGCCTCCTGAAGTTGTTTAGCATACTCAATAGAATTAGTGATTTGTTGATTAGCAACAAATAATGCTTCTTTTTCCACTTCAAGATCGTGGGTTCTTACCTCTACTAAACGCTCTAAATCAGAATTAATTTTTTGTTGCAATTCTTCATTCTCTTGCAACTGTTTTATGATCAATGCTTGTTGGGCTTCATTCTGATTTTTAATCAGTTTAAATCGGTGGGCAATAGCTATACTAAAGATCAATAATTCAAATGAATTACCTATTTGAATACTAAATTTGTAGAATAAATTATTTTCAATGGTTGCATTTAGAGTTGTAATTAAATGTATAATTAAACCAGTTAGAAAACATCCGAAGCCTACCAAAAATATCCAACTTGAAGGTTGTTTTTTGTATACAGAATATAAACCACATATTAGAATAAGAATAAAGGTATAAATTCCTAATAGATGAGAAATAACATTACTAAATACAGGAGATACTACATTCACAAGGATTGGAACAAACAGGAAAATAATTAATACATTAATTAGCTTATTTAATAGTTTTGATGTGTATTGAATGTTTAAAAAATTTTTTGAAAATAAGACTATACTCCATCCAAAACAACTAGAAGCAATGACTTCTAAAGTTACTTTAAAATGAGGAAATTGGATACCGGCAAAAATGATATCATAAAAACCAAAATTGCCCATTAAAGCAATTAGATTGCTTAACAAATAAAATAAATACCATTTGTAGAACCTTTCTGTAATTATGAAAGAAAGAGAAAGGTTAAACAAAAGCATTATGAGGATTAGACCAAAAAAGAAGGCAACAAGAACATTAGTTGCTTGTCTCCTTTTTTCAATATTTTTTTTTGTAGAGATTTTTACGTGAAAATTTTCTGGAAATATTAGACTGTTATCAGTTATGTATGATTTTACAATAATCTTTATCTTAGTTTTTGGAGGAATTTTTAGAGGTAAATATTGTTGTTGATAGAATGGGAAGGATTTTTTTTCGTAGTCAATTAAAGTTCCAGTTAGTAATATATTTTTTTGATCGACTATTCTTCCTTCAACATATTGCCAATTGTCAAAATTAATCAGGAGTTCTTCCTCATTGAAACTATTTTCTATGAGAAATTGAATGTAATAAACTGCTCCTACTCTTGGTGTAATTACAAAAGAAGGATCAAAAGGTTTTAAATGATCAGAAACTTCATCTATTGTAACATCAATTTCGCTAACAAAAATTTTAGAAGGTTGGATTTCCTTGTATACTAGTTGATGTTGAGCAAAGACTTTAGAAGTTAGTAAAATAAAGAATAGTACTTTAAATAATCGGAGCATAGTGGTCTTTGAGAAAAAAAATACTATACAATTAAAACGGCTACAAATGAAATTCCAAAGTCTATCTACTTTTTATTTGTAATATCATCAAAAAATCACCCTTTTTAGGTATAGGGATTCTTTCTGTAATTGTTACTAATGTTTATTTAATATTTTGTGTAACTAATTAGTTATGAGTGTTATAAAATGTAAAAACATTGATTTGGATCACATTAATCGCTTATTTAAGGGAAACTAATTATTCTCATGCTTACAAATTCTATAATCTTTCAACAATCGAAGACATTTATAAATCTATCTGAAATTCATACAGATGCTGAGCTACATATTTGGGCATTATATTTTGACTTTCAAAATTTAGTAAATAATAATGATGACCTACCGGATATACATGTTTTTCTTACTTCAAGTTTTCGAAATGACTTTTTAGTCAGCATAGAACGGAATGAATATATAGTGAATGATCCTCGATTACTAAAAGCCGAATTAAAAACTACGCAGTGGGAGTATTTAATTGACAAATTAGATTCTTATTCTCAATTAAAAACAGAGGAAAAAACTAGATTATTTAAAGTATTAATAAGGCTATGTTTTTATTCCCTTATTCTTGAACTTTCGAACTCAGATAAAAATTGTACTGATGATAACTTTAATTATGAAATACTTTTAGCGAAGTATATGCTGAATATGGAAGAAGAACATTCATTCAGTATAAAAGAACTAATTGAATATGCCTTAAACATTAAAGGCCCCTCAGAAATTAAAGTAAAACTATGGTATTTGGTCTGTCAGTATTATGTAAAAATGGATCATCAATTAGAAAAATTACAACATTATATCAAGTTGTATGAAATTTCTGTTGTTGAACTAGAAGGCACACTAAGTAAAAATAAATCCTTGGAGTTGAATAGTCGTTTTCATAGAATGAATGCTTTTGTTCCTCAATTGAATGAAGACATGGAAGGTATGTCAGTTCAAATGAATTTGTGTGAAAACTTGGCCTTAAAAATTCGATGTAATAATTCTACAGAAGAAGTCCTCAAAAGATCTATTTTATTTCCAATTTTTGAAAGCAGAGTTAAAGAATATTTAATTCGAAATGACTTAGACAGAAGTATTGTTTTTGCAGAAAAACTAATTGATCTCCAACCCAATTCTGGAGTTGGACACATGTTATTAGGCCAACTGTATGCTGAAAAGGAGCAATATACATTATCTAAAAATGCTTATTTAAAATCTGCTCGATTATCACCTTTAACTGCTGAAATAGCCTATTTTATGGCAGGGCAATGTGCCCAACAGCTCAATGAATACGAAGAAGCGATTACCTATTATACTACTTCTTTAACTTTTGATCCAGAAGGATATGCGAACTATGAATGTTTAATAGAATTGTCCAAAGAAATAGAGGATTCGGCTCTAGAACATTGGGCAGAAGAAGCTTTGAAAGCTTTAGAGGTTGAAGAAGAAAAAGAAGAAAAAACATTACCCTATCAGGAGGCAATGTTTAAAGAATAAAAAAGAAGGAAAATCCTTCTCCTCTTAGGAGTTAATTTTTAAATCTAAATTTTAACAATGATGAAAAAGTTCAAATCAAAAAGTAAAATGAAAAATAAAAAATTTTGGTAAAACCATAAGTCAATCACTATGAAAAAGTTTAAAACAACTGCTGCCAAAAACAAAAAGATTGTTTGGTAAAATTTAGAGTGCTAATGAAAACTTTTAGATCAAAATCCAACAAACTAAAGAAGATTCTTTGGTAAATTTCACAACTCAATTTATCACTAATTAAATTTAAATCACTATGAAAAAATTTAAAACCACTACAAAGAAGACAACAAAAAAGTTATGGTAACATCCACTTTTTTATAACTGAAAAGGCTATTTCAAAATGTATTGAGATAGCCTTTATTTTTGTGAATTATAATAACAATTTTGAAACCTTAGTCTGTATTGCATAACTTCACAGAAGTAATGTTACCATATTAAATGAAATCAAAATCAAATTCTAATAACATCTTAAGTGGGGACGAAATAAACCCTTTTAGCTATTTTGAAGTGCTAAAAGAAAAATTTGGTGGGTCCCTAAAAGATGATGAATATACATTAGATCATCCAGAAGTAGGGTTGGTGAAAAGTATCTTTTATCAATACCTTCCGGATATGTATTGTGGGGTAACTACATTGCATTTAAAAAAACGATTTACTTTTCAGAATACAACTCAGAGTAAGAACAAATTTATTAGCTTAAGAATAGGTAAAAGTGGTGACTTTACTTCTGAAAATAAAGAGAAAGCCACTTTTAAAAATGCAATGTACCTCTACAACAGTCAACAGAATTTCTCTATTGATTACCCAGAAGATCAAAATATCCGATGGTACTTTGTTCGCTTCCCTGTAGAGGTTTATTATCTTTTTGCTGATGAACACGATAGTAAACTAAAGGAATTGATCAACCAAGATAACGCATGGTTTTACTATGCACCTCTTTCGCCTGCTTTGGATGAAATTTTACAAGCCTTGGATCAATGCATGGAAGATGAACATTCTAGAAGAGGAATGCTTTTATCGAAAGTGATTGAGATTTTTGTGGTCCTTAAAAATGAAACCATTGCTAATAATTATAAGAACATTGTATATGGCGTACAAGCGGAGGACTTGAATGTAATGCTAAAGATTAAAGATGATATTTTGAATGATTTTAAGAGAATACCCGATGTTCAAAAAATCGCTAAAGAGTATGGAATGAGTGAGTCTAAATTGCAACGAACCTTTAAAAAGGTGTTTAAAATGCCACTTCTTAAATATTATAATGATCAAAGACAAATTGAGGCCAAGAAGCTTGTAATGTATTCGGAAAAAGATTTAGGTCAGATAAGTTTTGAATTAGGATTTACTGATCTATCACATTTTAGTAAGCGATATACCAAATACCATGGAGAACAACCTTCTGTAACAAGGAAAAAGTCAGCAGAAAATCCACTGACTTTTTGATAACTAATAAATGATCTCTTTATTACTTACTCATTACCTTATTCTTATATTCGTCAATTAATTCTAAAGTAACAGACTTTAGTATTCCCGTATATTTTGATGTTTTCACAGAGTACTTATCCGTTACTGAAGTACCAGAATCTTTACCAACATCTAATGTTTCATCTAAAGAATATAAGTTAGGAACTGTTTTTTCTACTATACCCATACCAATTTTCTTTCCGTCAGCATAAAGTGTTACTGTAGAACCAGTGTATGGTTTTTTCTCGTCCATAATCACTTTCGCTGTAATATTTTTAGTTCCTGCTGGCACTTTTACAGAAGATTTGATGGATGTTTTATCAACCGCATTACAGTACTCATAGTACGCATAACCTGATTTATCCACTCTTAGTACAAAACCTGCAAATCGACCTCCTTGAGTGATAAGCACCCCTTGATCACCTTTTTTATAACCTTCCAATTTGGCTTCTAATGTGTGAGATACAAACTTTGTAAAAGGGGTAGCACCTTCTGGAAGTCTTAAACCATTTGGATATTTAAATGTAGTCTGACCTGCAGTTAAAGATGGACGGAAAGTACTTCTAAAACGTTCAGCCCTACGATCATCAATTGGTAATGCATTGGCTTTTGCTGCCTCAGCAAAGAATAAATACTTCATGTATTCTAATTTCTCTGGCATTTCTTCAGCCATGTTACGTGATTGTGAGAAATCAGATCGTAGATCATACAGTTCCCAATCCATTTCAGTGATTGCTCTTTCGTCAGGAGCAATTTGCCAAGGGATCGTCTTTATGGCACCTGCCCACCAACCATCGTGATAGATACCAAGGTTGCCAAAGATCTCAAAGTATTGAGTAGTGTGTAGTTCTGAAGCTTCAGCATCATCAAAAGAGTACACTAAAGATTCACCGTCTAAAGGAACCTGAGTGTGTCCATCTATTGCCTCTGGCATTTCTAGACCTGCCACTTCTAAAATTGTTGGTGCGATATCAGTAACATGAGAGAATTGTGATCTCACTTCACCTCTTGCATCAATTCCATTTGGATAAGAGATAGCCATTGCATTTCTAACACCACCTAAGTGTGAAGCAATTTGCTTTGTCCATTGATAAGGCGAGTTCACTGCCCAAGCCCAAGCTGCAGGCATATGGTTAAAGTAGTCTTCAGTTCCTAAACGGTTAGTTTTAACTGCGGCAACTTTGTCTTCCCACTTTTCAGGAATACCATTAAAGAATGCCATTTCGTTTAATAAACCTTCTTGGCCGCCTTCAGCAGAGGCACCATTATCACCAGCAATGTAGATAAAAATAGTATTGTCCATTTTACCCATTTCTTCTACAGCATCATAAATTCTTTTGATTTGAACGTCTGTATGCTCAGTAAAACCAGCGAATACTTCCATCATTCGAGCATAGACCATTCTTTGCTCATCCGTTAAACTATCCCAAGCCGGTAAAGATTCAGGACGTGGAGTCAACTTTGTATCTGCAGGAATAATTCCTTTCGCTTTCATATTATTGAAAGCCTTTTCTCTATATACATCCCAACCTTCATCAAACTGACCTTTATATTTTTCGATATATTCAGCAGGTGCTTGGTGAGGAGCATGTACAGCACCTGGTGAGAAATAAACAAAGAATGGTTTGTCTGGAGCAACAGCATTCACCGATTGAATGTAGTTAATCGCCTTATCCGCCATGTCTGTAGTTAAGTGATATTCCGAACCATCTGCATTTGTTTCAGGAGCAGAAATTCTCTTTCTATCTTCTACCAAGGCAGGGTGGAATTGATCCGTATCACCACCTAAGAAACCATAGAAATAGTCAAAACCTAAATCGTTTGGCCAACGATCGAATGGACCTGTAAATGATGCTTCCCAGTCAGGGACATTATGGTTCTTACCATACCAAGAAGTAGAATAACCTTTTTGTTGTAATACTTTAGCCACTGAACCCACTTCTTGAGGGAGTGCCATAGTATAACCATCATTACCAGTACCCAATTCCATGATAGCACCTGTTTCTGCTTTATGGTGATTTCTACCAGTAAGCAAGGCTGCTCTTGTTGGCGAACATAATGCAGTAGTATGGAATCTTGAATACGTTAGACCTTTATCCGCAATTTCATCGAAAGCAGGAGTTTCGATCTGACCACCCATGTGACCCATTTGAGCATATCCCACATCATCTAATAAAATTAAGACAATGTTTGGAGCATCCTCTAGGTTATTTTCTCTAAAATTAAGTTGTTTTGGCGCCGAATCTTTCGATTCGTGAACAGTTAGTCCTTTTACTTCTTGTGCTTGTGCCATAAAAGGCATGGCAACAGATAGTAAAGCAATACTTATCTTTTTTCGTAAATTCATTTTGTAAACTGTTTTTGTTTGTAATACCTTACAAAGGTGGATAGTTTACCATATGATTTGTTTGAATAAAAAAGGATAATATTTGTATGAAACGGGCAAAATATAGAAGTTTATCCATTTTATCCGTTTTTATTGTATTGTTATGTACAAATGGTATTCGTGTTATTTCATTTAAAATCAGAATGATTTTACATTAATCTATACAATCATTTGATGATAATAACATTCAGTAAAGGATTTTTATCCTAATAAATAATGGAAGAGAAAATAATAATAATTGATACGGATGAAGTTAATCCTAAATCCTATTATGCAACTTTAGAAGAGAATTTTGGGGCAGTAATAGATGGCAATAATATCTATTTAGATAATAATCAATATGGTATGTTGAAATCCTTTTATTGCGAATATTTTCCAGGCCTAATCTGTGGTACAACAACAATGAAAGCTAATGTACCTGTTCGTATAGTTAATCGAACGAATAAAAAAGATAAGTATGTAAGTATCAGAATAGGAAAATCTGGAGACTTTACATCAGAATCAAAAAAAAGCTCCAAGAACATTACTGCTTTATATGTTTACAATAGTAATCAGGAATTTTATATTGATTATCCTGTGAATCAAACAATAAGGTGGTATTATATCAGAATACCTGTACATCTTATTTATAATTTTATTGATACCACCAACGAAGATTTATTACAATTAGTAAAAAAAGAAGAGGCATGGTTTTATTTCTCTGAAATCACCTCAGAATTTGATAAAATAATTGCAGAATTGGATGATCAAATTCAAGATCCTGTAGTTAAAAGAGGAATACTGTTTTCTAAAATGATAGAAGTATTGACCATTCTTCAGAAGCAATCTTCTAATAATGGCCTTGATAATGTTGTCTATGGAGTACATAATGACGATTTAAACTTAATGTTTAAGATTAGAGACGAGATACTAGATGATTACAAATTGATTCCAGACCTACAACAGCTTACCAAAAAATATGGAATGAGTGAGTCTAAATTGCAGAGAACATTCAAAAAGGTTTTTAAGAAGCCTATCTTGAAATTTTTCAATCATCAAAGACTAGATGAAACAAGGAAATTGGTGGTTTCTACTCAAATAGATTTATTAGAAATAGCACTTGATTTTGGGTATACTGATTTGACACACTTCAGTAAACGTTATCATCAATATTTTGGAGAAAGACCTTCTATAACACGAAAAAAGTCAGGAGAAAACCTCCTGACTTCGTAGTTCATTTATCTGATAGAAACACAATTATTTTGCGTTTGCCTCATTTCCATATTCATTGATAAAAGATACTTTTACCATTTTAAGAAGACCAGAATAATCTGAGCCTTTTACAGAATAATTATTTGTTACAGGAGTACCTGTATCTTGTCCGATATCCATAGTTTCGTCCAATGAGAATAAGTTAGGGATGGTTTTTTCAACACGTCCTTCACCAATTTTCTTGCCGTCAGCATAGATTTTAATTGTTGATGCTGTATATGGCTTCTTATCGTCCATAACTACTTTAGTAGTTACATTTTTAGTTCCAGCAGGAATCTTAGCAGTTGTTTTAATGCTATAAACATCAGAAGTATTGCTGTATTCATAATAAACATAACCTGCTTTATCTACTCTTACAACGAAACCACCAAAACGACCACCTTGAGTAATAAGTACCCCTTGATCACCTTTTTTGTAACCTTCTAACTGTGCGTCCATTGTATGAGAGATGAACTTAAGGAAAGGTGTTGCACCTTCTGGCAATCTTAATCCGTTTGGGTAGTTGAATACAGTTTGACCTGCAGTTAAAGATGGACGGTAAGAACTTCTGAAACGCTCTGTTCTACGATCATCAATAGGAAGGGCATTGGCTTTAGAAGCTTCAGCAAAGAATAAATATTTCATATATTCTAATTTTTCTGGCATCTCCTCAGCAAGGTCTCTCGACTGAGAGAAATCTTCACTTAAGTTATACAGTTCCCATTTCATGTCAGTAATTTCAACATGTGCTGTAGATCCTGACACCCAAGGGATGTTTCTCATTGCACCTGCCCACCATCCATCGTGGTAGATACCCATATTACCACCGATTTCAAAATATTGAGTGGTATGTGTTTCTGGAGCTTCTTCGTTATCGAATGAATACACCATAGAAGTACCGTCAATTGGAGTTTGTGTGTATCCATCAATTTCTTTTGGCATTTCTAAACCAGCTACTTCAAGAATGGTTGGTGCGATATCAGTAATATGAGTAAACTGACTTCTTACTTCTCCTCTTGATTCAATTCCGTTAGGATATGAGATTGTCATTGCATTTCTTACGCCTCCTAAGTGAGAAGCAATTTGTTTTGTCCATTGGTAAGGAGAGTTAACCGCCCATGCCCAAGCTGCAGGCATGTGGTTAAAGTAATCTTCAGTACCTAAACGGTTTGATTTTACTGCCGCTACTTTATCTTCCCATTTTTCTGGCATTCCATTAAAGAATGTCATTTCATTTAGCATACCCTCTTGGCCACCTTCTGCAGAACCACCATTATCACCAGCAATGTAAATAAAGATCGTATTGTCTAATTTACCCATCTCGCCAATGGCATCGTATAATCTTTTGATTTGAACGTCTGTATGCTCTGTAAATCCAGCAAAAACTTCCATCATACGAGCATACACCATTTTTTGCTCTTCGTTTAGGCTATCCCACGCAGGTAATGATTCTGGACGTGGTGTTAATTCAGAATCAGCAGGAATCAAACCTTTTGATTTCATATTATTAAAGGCTTGCTCTCTATATACATCCCATCCAGAATCGAATTTTCCTTTATATTTTTCTACATATTCTGCTGGAGCTTGGTGAGGAGCATGAGCAGCACCAGGTGCAAAATATACAAAGAAAGGCTTATCTGGAGCCACAGCATTCACTGATTGAACATAGTTAATGGCCTGGTCTGCCATATCAGTTGTTAAGTGGTAGGGTGATCCATCTGCATTCGTTTCTGGAGCAACTATTCTTTTTCTATCTTCTACTAAGGCAGGGTGGTATTGATCCGTGTCCCCTCCAATAAATCCATAGAAATAATCAAAACCTAATTCATTAGGCCAGCGGTTAAATGGTCCTGTAAATGAAGCTTCCCAGTTAGGTACGTTATGGTTCTTGCCGTACCAAGAAGTAGAGTATCCTTTCTCCTGAAGTACTTTTGCGAACGATCCCACTTCACCAGGAATTTCTGTAGTGTAACCAGAGTTACCAGTACCTAATTCCATAATAATACCTGTTTCGGCAGTATGGTGATTTCTACCAGTAAGCAATGCAGCTCTTGTAGGAGAACATAAAGCTGTAGTATGGAATCTAGAATACGTTAATCCTTTATCTGCAATCTGGTCGAAAGCAGGTGTTTCTATCTGACCACCCATATGTCCCATTTGAGCATATCCAACGTCATCTAATAATACTAAGACGATATTGGGAGCCTCGTCTAATTTATTTGCTCTGAAATTTAGTTGTTTGGTAGGAGAGTCTTCCGACTCATGAACAGTAAGTCCTTTTACAGTTTGAGCTTGTACTGCTACAGGCAAAAGTGCTGATAGCAATGCAATCCTAATTTTCTTTCGTAAGTTCATTTGATAACAATTTCGTAAATAATACTCTACAAATGTCTAATCAAATACTTGTTTTTTGGTAGCACAAAAAAGGAAATGTAATGGTACAAAACAGTCAATATAACAATCTTACTGAACTAATTTAAGAATAATGTATGTTGTATTGTACCATAAAAAAGTATCTAAATCACCTTGCTTACTTTTTAGATAGTCTCATTTCGATTTATAAATAGGGACTGGTAAAATAAGTATAAAATAAAATGATCATGCAATCCTTTGCATTGTTGAATGAGTATCACATGAGTAGCTTTGAGTACACTTTTAGATCAAAGGTGTAAAATAGTATTCTTGATAAATAGAAATTAGATTATTGAACTTCTTCATCTTATTAAGGTGAAGAAGTTTTTAATATTTGTAAAATCAATACAAAATTTAGTAAACTAATTTAAATATCGATAAACTAATTTCAAACCGTTAAAAAACAATTTATATTGCTGCTACTAAAAGTAATGTCAATAATGAAATGAATTGTAATTGCTTTAAATAACTATTCTCTCTGTATAAAATGAAAACTTTTTCATTCGATATAGGGCTAAATAAGAACAACTTAACAATTTCTATTATCAATTATTACTAAATATGAAACCAAACAGACGAGTTAAATTATCTGATTTGGCAAAACAACTAGGTTTAAGTACTTCAACGGTTTCGAGAGCGCTAAACGATCATCCTAAAATTCCTCATGAAACAAAACGAAGAGTTAAACAACTAGCGAATGATTTGTCATACCATCCAAACCCCTTTGCCAAAGGGCTATTACAAAAGAAAACTAAAACTATAGGTGTTTTACTCCCTTCTTTTAAAATGTCTTTTTTCGTATCAATTATTGAATGTCTTCAGCAGGAACTAAAACTAAAAGGTTACAAACTAATTGTATCTTCTTTTGGACCTAGTTTAAAAGAAGAGAAAGAAGCTTTTTGGGAAATGGCCAAAGCGCATGTCGATGGAATAATTGCCATTCCTAATAACGATCACGAAGATCCTACATTTTTAAACAACATTATTGATGAAGGTATTCCCATTTTATTTATTGACCGAATTATCGACTCACTAGATGCCAATTTTGTGGTCACAGATGATTTCAATGGCATGTTTGAGGCGGTCGACTATTTAATTGATAAGGGAAGGAGAAAAATTATTCATCTGGAAGGACCTGATGAATTATCTACTAGTTTTTTTAGGCTTCAAGGATACAAAGAAGCATTACGTTCCAAACAAATCGAGATTGATAAAAGATTAATAATACCTTGTCAATCTAAAGAAGAAGTGATACAGAAATTACAATCTGTTGATGTAGAATTTGATGCTATTACTTGTTTTAACGATTACTATGCTTTTGAAGCACTGCAATTTTTAAAGTCAAAAAATATCAGAGTTCCTGATGATGTATGTCTTATTGGTTTTTCAGATGAGCCTATTTGTCAATATACCACTCCTCAGATGAGTTCAGTAATCCAACCGACTTCATTATTTGGTAAAAAAGCCGTAGAACTTATCCTTCACGAAATACAACAACTTCAAAATAATAAAGCCATAGATTTTGATATCTATAAGATCAAAACACAGCTTCAGTTAAGGCAAAGTTGTTTGTCGGTTTAATCTTGTATTGCCGATAATTGCATAATTAAAAACTAGAAAGCACCTATTTCCAAAGAAATACGGTGCTTTTTTGTGCCTATTTGTTTGATGCGTGCAAAAACGTGCAAACGTTTGCATGGATTATTTTAAGTGTAACATATACTTTTGTCTCATCAACTATTCAATAAACCAAATAAAGTATGAGAAAACGTGAATTACTTTTTATTCGAATACTGTTTCTAACAGTATTCACATTCGGTGCAATAGACGCTTTTGCGCAGTCTAGAACCATTACTGGTACTATTCATGATGAGAACAACGAACCTTTGATTGGCGCAAACATCCTAATAGAAGGAACAACAAATGGTACAATTGCCGATTTCGACGGTAAATATCATTTAGAAATTCCTGAAGGGACAAATAATATCGTTGTTAGTTTTGTAGGATATTTATCTCAGACAATTGCGATAGGAACAAGATCTGTCATCGATGTAGTTCTTGAAGCAGATGCAGAACAACTAGAGGAAGTAATAGTTGTTGGTTATGGAACTCAAGAAAAAGTAAACGTAACAGGATCGGTTGCACAAGTAGATTCAGAAGTTCTAAGTGCAGTACCTACACCAGATGCAATTGGCGCTTTACAAGGACGTATAGCAGGTGTAACAGTAAATCCAGGTCAGGGTCCAGGAGCAACACCAACAATTAGAGTTCGTGGTGTTACCTCAATGTCAGGTTCTAACGATCCTCTAATCGTAATCGATGGTATTCCATCAACAGTAGAGAACTTTGCCACTTTAGCGAATTCAGATATTGAAACTATATCAGTATTGAAGGATGCAGCATCTGCTTCTATTTATGGTGCTCGTGCAGCAGCAGGTGTAATATTAGTAACTACTAAGAGAGGTAAAACGGGTGAGCCAACGGTAACTTATGATGGTTATGTTGCGATGCAATCTATGACGACCACTCCTAATTACATGAATTCACTTCAGTATATGGAAGCAGTAAACAGAGGTTTTACAGCACAAGGTGGTAACGAATTCTATACAGAACAACACTTCGAAACAGTAAGAAACGGAGGTGACCATTTGATGGGTCAATTCGATTGGTGGGATGCAGTATATAGAGATAATGCTCCTCAACAATCGCATTATGTGAACGTAACAGGTGGTACAGAGAAAACAAAGTATTTGGCCTCTGTAGGGTACATGGACCAACAAGGTTTCTACCAAACGGAAAACTACTTTAAGCGTTACAACACACGTTTAAATATTACAACGGAGTTGAGTAAACGTTTAAAAGCAACTGCTCAGATGAACTTCACTCGCCAAGAACAACAAGATACTGGTGATGCATGGAGAGCAACACAAGCCTTAGCAATGGTTCCATTGAACCCGATTTATAATCAAGACGGTACTTATAACATTACTCGTCCAGTAGATAATACTCGTTTCGAAAATACATTGGCTCACATGAAACTTTCGGATTATATCCGTAAAGTAAACCAATTGCAATCCTTCTTATCATTAGATTATGAAATTGCAAAGAACTTAACAATTACTGGTCGTACCTCAATGAACTTCAGATCTTTTGAGCAAAACCATTTCCAACAAGGATATCAATTTGTTCACTCGCACAACAACGCAGTAGGTCTTAACTTACAAAGTGCAGCAGCTGAAGATTGGAACAACTCAATGCGTGTTGTAAACGATCTAGTAATGAATTACCATGTTGATTTCGGTAAACACCACATTGGTGCATTGGTAGGTATTGCAGAGGAATTCTTTAGAAACGATAGATTGTATGGTCGTCGTGTAAACTTTGCAAACAATCAATTGAGAAAAATTATTGCAGGTGGTCAAGCAGGACAAATTGCTGAATCAAATGCTTATGATTGGGCATTACAGTCACAGTTTGCTCGTATCAATTACGACTACGATAAGAGATACTTATTAGAAGTAAACGTTAGACGAGATGTTTCATCAAGATTCCATAAGGATAATAGAGCAGGCGTATTCCCTTCGGTTTCTGTAGGTTGGAGAATCGCTGAAGAAGATTTCTTCAAGGATAATGTATCAGAAAACTTTATTTCAGATATCAAATTTAGAGGTTCAGTAGGTAGTTTGGGTAATCAAAACATTAATAACTCAGCAGTTACTAACTTATACTACCCATATATGGGTGTAATTTCGGCAGCAGATTATCCTTACAACAACGAATTGGTAATGGGTAAAGCACAGAACGAAATGCCTGTTCCTGGTTTGAAATGGGAGACAACAGTTACTTATAACGCAGGTATTGATATTGACTTCCTTGATGGTAAGTTAGGTACTAGCTTCGATTACTTTAAGAAAATTACAAGTGATATGTTATTGCCACTTCCTATGTCAGCAGTTGGTGGTTTAGGTAACCCTTGGGAAAATGCAGCGACATTAGAGAATACAGGATGGGAATTTGATATTCGCTATAGCAACACTACTAAAAGTGGATTTACTTATGGTATTGGTGCCAATATTTCTCACTTCACCAACGTGTTAACTGATTTAGCAGGAGGATTTAGTGAGTACTCTAATCAATTCCGTGAAGGTGATCCGATTGGTACCATCTACGGTTATAGAACAAAAGGTATCTACAGAGATCAAGCACATGTTGATGCTGATAATGCCAAGTTAGCAGATGCAAGCTTGAAAAACGGTGTCGCTCAAACAAGAAACGTGATGTTAGGTGATTTGATTTATGAAGATATCAATGGTGACGGTATTATCAATCACGAGGATATGGTAGCAATTGGTAACACACTTCCTAAATATCAGTTCGGTATTACATTCGATTTTGCTTATAAGAACTTCGATTTATCAATGTTCTGGCAAGGTGCAGCAGATATTGATGGTTATGTAGGTTACAATGTATTTGCAGGAAACAAAGATTCCAACTTACGTGATTTCTATACTGATGCTTACCACCCGGACTTAAATCCAAACGGAGCGTATCCAAGATTCTCTCCAGATGAAAACTCACAAAACCATGAGGTGAATGATTTTTGGGTACAAAGTGCATCTTACTTACGTTTGAAAAACTTACAGATTGGTTACTCTTTACCTCAAAAAGTTACTGATCAATTGAAAATCGGCAAAGCCCGTGTTTACTTATCAGGTCAAAACTTGTTGACATTCACAAACTTTGATGAAGGATTCGATCCTGAAGTAGTAGCTCCAATGAATCAAGATGGTTCATTTGAAGTAGGTGATGTGAGACCATCGTTTATGCCTACAGTTAGAGTCGTATCAGCAGGTCTACAAGTAACTTTCTAAATTAAGCACAAATATGAAAAAGATATTAATCGCGTTAATCGCATTTATTGGAATAAATTCGGGATGTTCTAATTTGGATCTACTCCCACACGATGATCTTGTAGATGATTCTTTCTGGCAGTCAGAAGAAGATTTACAAATGGCAGTAAACGGATGCTATCAATTTAGTGATGGTAGACAAGCAGATATTTTCTGGGTAGCTCAACAAGATAGAAATCTAGATCATCAGTTGGATCTTGTAAATGGAGGTATGAGTGGTTCGGAAGGTATTTGCTTCGGAACTGCGAATGCCGGTAATTCTTATGTGAGTATTGTTTGGGGAAACATTTATAAAGGCTTACGTCGTTGTAATAACTATTACGAAAAAACGCAAGAGGCTATAGAAACTGGTAAAGTTGAAATGTCTGATAACATTAAGCACATGAATGGTCAAGTGAGAATTATCAGAGCAGCTCAATACTTTAAATTGGCAAGTTTCTGGGGAGATGTACCAATGCCATTAAAAACGTTATCAAGAGATGAGGCGAATACAATTCTTCAAACTTCTCAATCGGAAATTTTCGAATTTGTAGAATCAGAATTATTAACTGCCGCAGAAGAGTTAGAAGGTTTCTCAAGTACAGTAAACGCTTATCAATCAACTGCCGCTTATGCTTACCTAGTTCGTTTGTATATGATGCAAAAGGAATGGTCTAAAGTGGAGACAATGGCAAGAAAGATCTTTGATTCTGGTAAACACGCTTTATATACAACAGGAAATCCATCTTTAGATTATTGGGATCTTTTCACTCCAAAAGCGAATAACAATACAGAAGCAATTGTAGCACACAACTTCACAAATAACACTTGGGATTACTCGCATAATACTTTCGAAGTAACTTCAATGTGGGAGTTAGCGGTACCTTCATTACGTTTAACTGATCTTTACTGGAATGATAAAGGACAGGTGATTAAGTGGGTAGACCAAGACAATAATGTTTTAACGCCAAGATTTAAAGAAGACGAGATCTTATCTGCAGCTTATGGTGAGGAAGTACGTGTGATTCAAGACGGTGTAATTTATACTTATCCAGATGATGTAGATGAGCATATTGGTCAGTTTGAAGTGTTAGAAGCCAACAGAGATCCTCGTTATGGACAAACGTTCGCTCCGTTTAACGGATGGGATGGTGCATTCTGGAGCTCAGGAAATAGATACTCTTCGAACTTCATGAGAACAATCTTTATTAAAGGTTATGATGATGAAAACGAGATCAATTACTATAACAATAACCAAATGCACGTGATTCGTTTAGCTGAAATCTACCTTTCATTGGCAGAAGCATTAAACGAACAAGGTAGACCAGGAGAAGCTGTTCAGTATGTAAACATGATCAGAGACCGTGTTGGAATGGTACATGCTCCAACTTCTAGTGTGGAAGCGACTAGAGAGTTAATTCGTAGAGAAAGACAAATCGAGTTCTGTCACGAAAGCGTACTTTACTTCGATTACTTAAGATGGGATGCTTTGGATGGTACATCGAAAAACTTCTGGGAAGAAACAACAAGAAGAGACTATGCACCGGGTGCATCGACGAACTTCCCTGAAGGATATACTTCAAGAGATTTAGATCCAAGTATTGCCATTGAAGCAGAAAAGATTGCTGAAGGACACAACAGAGTTGTTCAAATCTTTAATAGAAATTCTAATAACGCAGTAGGTAAAATCTGGAACCCAAGAAATCACAAGTGGCCAATTCCACAAAGTGAGGTACAGATCAATACAAACCTAATTCAGAACCCAGGTTACTAGAAATAATGAATATGGTTATGGATAGCAATATCCATAACCATGTTTTAAACCATTGAAATGAACTACATAAATATCAATTAATAAGTATGATTAAATAGGTACTAATATTTTATGATTTAGAGAGTAAGGTTTATTAAGATTCTTTTAGCCTTGATTATGAATCACTTCAATAGTTAGGGGAAATTAAAAAAAGGTGATGAGATATGAATCTAACAAACATGTTTATCTTAACGGTAAAATTTACGTTTTAAGCGACGAACTAAATCTAAAAAATAAGCTCTAAATAGAAATGAAAAAATTAACGATTGTATTTTTTGTACTTGCCTTTATGGCTTGTAATCAAAATGAGAAATGGAAAGACAGTAGCCTACCAGCAGAAGAAAGAGCGGAGGCACTCATCAAAGAAATGACACTTCAGGAAAAAGTTCGTCAGATGAATATGACCAGAGGGGATTATTTAAAGACGGACGACAAAATGGATGAAGAAAAAATCAAACAACAAATTGGTACCATTGGACTGGGTTCGATTCATGATTTTTACCCTAAGACAGCCGAAGAATATAATGTAGTACAAAGACATACCATAGAGAATTCAAGATTACATATTCCTGTAATGTTGATGGAAGAAATGTTGCACGGCTACCATACTGATGGTGCAACAGTATTTCCGATGCCTTTAGCAATGGGTGCTTCTTGGAATAAAGAATTAATGCACTCCGTAGGTAAAGTTATTGGTACTGAAGCCAGAGTAAACGGTGCACATGTTGCCTTAGGACCAACATTAGGTATCGCAAGAGAACCAAGATGGGGACGTGTTGCAGAGTTGTATTCAGAAGATACGCACTTGGCAACAGAAATGGGTTATAACCTTATAGTAGGAATGGGTGGTCAAGATCCATCATCTCCATTTTCTATGATTGCCGGACCAAAACACTTCGCAGTGCACTCGGCACCCATAACAGGATCAAATGCTTCTCCGGTTTTGTTAGGAGAAAGAACATCGAGAACTGACTTTTTACCAGTTTTTGAAAAAGCCGTAAAAGAAGGCGGTGCTTTAAACTTGATGTCGAGTTATTCTGAATTGGACGGTGTACCATGTACTGGTAACAAATGGTTATTAACTGATGTGATCAGAGGTGAATGGGATTTTAAAGGTTTCACAGTATCTGATTTAGGGGCGATGCGTTTCTTATGGAATGTTCATCACTATGCTGAAAACCCAAGAGATGCCATTAAAAAAGCAACTGAGGCAGGGTTAGATATGCAGTTCTATGATTTTCCTGATAGTATGTATCAAGCCACTTTGGTCGATTTAGTAGAATCGGGAGAAATGGAGGAGAAGTATATCGATAGAGCTGTAAAAGGCATTCTTTACACTAAGTTTGTTTTGGGACTATTCGAAAATCCTTATATCACCCAAGATAGAATTGACAAATACTATCACAGTAAAGAAAACCAAAAAGTAGCTTACGATATCGCTTCGGAATCTATCGTTCTATTAGAGAATGACGGTATCCTTCCTTTAGAGAAGAACAAGCATAAAAAAATAGCAGTATTAGGTCCGTTAGCTGCAGAGGCAGAACTAGGTGGTTACACTCACGCATCAGCAGAAGGGGTATCTATTCTAGAAGGATTAAAGAAGGCTTCTCCTAACACTACGTTTACGTATGAAAAAGCAGCCAATATTGTAGAAAGAGGTACAGCTATTCAGCCTAAATATTTATTCCATGATAACGGAAAGAAAGGACTAAAAGCTTCTTTCTATAACAATATGGAATTGAAAGGTGAGCCGGTATTGGAAATGATTCATGATAATATTGATTTTGAATGGCCTTGGAATCCTTATCCTGGTGTAGAAGACGATTTCTTCTCAGTGCGTTGGGAAGGATATATCAAAACTGATGTTGATGTGAAAGGTTGGGTAGGAACGACTAGTGATGATGGAGCTAGAATTTATATAAATGATGAATTAGTATTGGACGCGTGGGCAGGAAGCACGCCTATTAAAAAAGCTCCATATGAGTTCAAAAAAGGAAAAAAATATAAACTAAAGTACGAATATTACGATAACCAATGGCATGCAACAGCCTCTCTGAGATGGTCAAAAAAAGACAATGGTATTCAGAATGCAGTACGTTTAGCAAAAGAAGCGGAGTTATCGATTATTGTTGTGGGAGAAAATACCAAAACAGTTAACGAAAACAGAGATGTAGCACACTTGGGTCTTTCTGGTAATCAATTAGAAATGATTCAGGCTGTAGCCAAAGTGGGTAAACCTTATGTGGTAGTATTGCAAAATGGTCGTCCGTTATCTACCAATTGGGTATCAAAAAATGCGAATGCTTTGGTAGAAGGTTGGTTTGCAGGCGAGCAAGGAGGTTATGCTATTGCTGATATGTTATTTGGTGAAGTGAATCCATCGGGTAAAATGCCAATTTCTGTGGCAAAATCAGTGGGACAATTACCAGTATATTATAACCAAAAGCCTACAACTATCTATAGATATGTAGATGAAGACGATAAGCGTTTGTACAACTTTGGTTATGGTCTAAGTTATTCATCATTTGAATATGGTGAACCAAAAGTATCAGTAAATGAAAACAACGGAGATTTTAAGGTGACAGTTTCTGTTGATGTGAAAAATACATCAAAAGTAGATGGTAAAGAAACGGTACAACTTTATGTGAGAGACATGATCTCTTCTGTTACTGTACCACCTCTTTCGCTAAAAGCATTTGATAAGAAATTAATAAAAGCAGGGGAAACTATCACTTACTCTTTTGAACTAGGAAAAGAAGATCTAAAACTTTGGAACCAAGACAAAGAATGGGCAGTAGAAGCCGGTCAGTTTAATGCTATGGTCGGCCCATCATCCTCTCAATTACAAACAATCAAATTCGAACTAAATAAATCATACAAGCTGTGAAAAAATCACTAATCTTAATAGCATCACTTTTACTTTCCAATTGGTCTTTGGCACAATGGAAAGGGAAAGAATATGTGGTTGAAAAAGACCCAAAAGTTCAACAAAAACTAGAAGACTGGCAAGATCTTAAATTAGGATTCTTCGTGCACTGGGGAGCCTATTCTGTAGATGGACTTTGCGAATCTTGGCCTATCGTATCCGAGGATGTAGATTGGTTAACTCCCCATGAAGATTTAAATGCTTATAGAAAGTATTATTTCGATTTACCAAAACGATTTAATCCAACGAAGTTCGACCCAACACAATGGGCAGAATTGGCAGAAGATATGGGTGCAAAGTATTTTGTTTTTACGACAAAGCACCACGATGGATTTACCATGTGGGATACAAAACAAACGGATTATAAAATCACAAATCCAGAGTACCCATATGCCAATGCTGAACATGCTGACATTACTAAATCATTATTTGATGCCATGCGTGATAAAGGGATGATGATTGGTGCCTATTTATCAAAACCTGATTGGCATCACCCGTACTACTGGTCTAAATCTTTCCAATCTCCAGGTAGAAATGTGAACTATAAAATCGATAGACACCCAGATTGGTGGAAGAATTTTACAGATTTCTACTTCAATCAGGTAGAGGAATTGATGACCGGTTATGGTGATATCGACATCCTTTGGTTAGATGGTGCTTGGGCAGATAAAAACAATCTACAACAAGACATGAAAATGGACGATGTAGGAGCGATGTGTCGTGAACACCAACCGGGTATCCTTGTGGTTGACCGTTGGGTAGGTGGTCGTTGGGAGAACTATAGAACTCCTGAACAACATATTCCTTCAGAATCGAATCCTATTCCTTGGGAAACTAACTTGACAGTGAACTGCTGTTTCTCTTATCGTTTTGAAGAAAGTGTAGAAACAAACGTGAAAAGTGGTAGAGAGTTAACCCACAAATTTATTGATATTGTATCCAAAGGCGGTAACCTATTGCTAAACTTAGGAGCTTCTCCTGAGGGATGGTTTAATGCAGAAGAAATTAAATCTGTGAAGCAATTAGGTGAGTGGATTCATGCCAATGAAAAAGCAATTTACGGTACTAGAGCAATTGCTCCTTTTGCTGAAGCGAATATACGCTATGCAAAAGAAAAAGAAGGTGATAAAGTATATGCTTATGTTTTACTTCAGGAAGGAGAAAACATGAATAAGGCAATGCTACCAGGTTGTTTAGTAGCAAAAGGTGCTAAAATTAAAGATATCGCCACAGGCAAGTATGTAAAATATTCTCGTCAAGGTAATTCTACACTTATCGATATGCCTAAAAAGTCAGGCGTAGCACAATATGCTATTGCCTTCGAAATCTCTAAAGTTGAGAAAATGGCAGGTAAGAATGTAGGTAAAGATCAAGCAGCCATTGATGCAGAAAATAGAAATTTATAATACAAAATACATTTAAAGAAACCGAGATTTAATTTATTAGATTTATATTTCCTTTATTGAGGCATCTCAATCAATTTTTGATTGAGTTGCCTTTTGGAGTTGAAAACGAAAAATTAAATCTAGAAAAACAGGAAGAGAAATGTAAGGTGGGGTTTAATCATCAAATTGTACCTTAATATGACGTAATTTTTAACCCTGTTAAACTGATGATTCTTTTAATTTTAACCATATAATTTTTAGAGGAGTAACTAACAATAAATCAAACGAAATAAAATGAAAAAATTATTACTTAGTATCACTGCTTTTATGGTGAGTTTGTCTTTAGCAATTGCTCAGGATTACCCTCATCAAAAGCCAGAAGTAGTGAGTGTAAATACAATGGCACCTAGAAGCTCTTTTTATATTCAAACTTTAGATGAATTAAAGAGCGGAAAAGAAGCTGAAAGCAGTGAGCATTACCTCGATTTAAATGGAGCATGGAAATTCCAATATTTCAATAGTGAACTGGATATTCCATCCAATGTGACTTCGACTTATTACGATTTTTCTGCATGGGATAACATCACTGTGCCTTCTAATTGGGAGATGCAAGGTTATGGTATTCCGATCTATAAAAATGTGGGTTTTGCATTCAAAGGAAATGGTAAAATGCCTGATCCAGAATATAACCCATCAGCTGTTTATCATAGAGAGGTAACGGTAAGCAAAGATTGGGACGGAAAGGATATTTATTTACGTTTCGAAGGAGTTGCTGGAGGTATCTATGTGTATGTGAATGGCAAAGAAGTAGGTTATTCAGAAGGGAGTAAAACAGCTGCAGAATTTAAGCTGAATGATTACATTAAAGTAGGAGAAAAGAATATTCTGACTTTTAAAGTCTTAAAATATACATCAGGTTCTTATTTGGAAGATCAAGATTTTTGGAGATTGGCAGGGATTGAAAGAGATGTGTATTTATGGGCAGCAAAGCCTGATCATATTCAAGATTTAACCATCATTTCTGGTTTGAAAAATCGTTATAGAGATGGTGATCTTAATGTTGAAATCACTTTATCTCAACCAAATACAACACCTCTAAGTTGGGAGTTGTTAGAGAATGGAAAAGTGATTAAGAAGAAAACAATCTCTACAGTTAAAGCTACTCAACTTCAAATAAAAGAGACCATCAAATCAGTTAAGAAATGGTCTGCAGAAACCCCATATTTATATGATTTAGTCATTTATAATGGAGATGAGGCCATCACTAAAAAAGTTGGATTTAGAACTGTAGAAGTCAAAGATCATACATTGCAAGTGAATGGTCAGTATCTATTGGTGAAAGGCGTGAACCTTCATGATCATCATATGGAAAGAGGTCATGCGGTGACTAAAGAAGATTATTTGGAGGATTTTAAAATCATGAAAGCGCATAACATCAATGCTATTCGTTGTTCTCATTATCCAAAGCCCTCTTTTTTCTACGATTTGTGTGATGAATTAGGATTCTATGTAGTGGATGAAGCCAATATTGAAGCCCACGGTTTTGGTAATGATTCTCAGGATTATCACCCAGATGAAAAGGTTTCTTTGGGCTATTTACCACTTTGGGAAAAACAACATATGGAGCGTACTATTAGAATGTACGAACGTGATAAAAACCATCCATCCGTAATTATTTGGTCTTTAGGAAATGAAAACGGAAACGGTCCAAACTTTTACAAAACCTACGATTGGTTAAAAGCGAATGATAAAACACGACCGGTGCAATCGGAAAGTGCCAACTATTTTACCAATACAGATATTTCTGCTCCTATGTATAATACGGGTCAGACCGGCTTGGATTATGTGAGGGATTTCGATAAGGCTCCACGTTTTCAGCGTCCATATATTCAATGCGAATATGCTCATGCAATGGGAAATTCTGTGGGCGATTTGAAAGAGTATTGGGACATTTACCGTGCTCACAAGATTCTCCAGGGAGGTTTTATTTGGGATTGGGTCGACCAAGGTATCCTCACTAAAAATGAACACGGGGAAGCATTTTTTGCTTATGGTGGCGATTTGAGAGCATCAAGATATCCTAACGATGAGAACTTCTGTGCCAATGGTTTGGTGAATGCTGATCGTAAAGTGAAACCTTCTTTATTAGAAGTGAAAAAGGTGTATCAAAACATCAACTTTACTTTAGAAGGTGGCCGTTTGATGATCAATAATGAGTATTCATTCTTATCTACAGAGGGGTATCAATTAAAATATGCTTTGAAAGAAAATGGCAAAATAGTAGAAGAAAAGTCTTTGAAGTTGCCATCGATAAAACCAATGTCTGAGAAAGCAGTAGTGCTGGAAGCTTTCTCAAAGACGACAGAAGGCACCGAGCAATTCTTATATGTATCTGTGTTCAACAAAAAGCAAGAATTGGTAGGTGAAGAAGAGTTTCTTATTAAAGAGAAAGCCTATGTTTCTCAGTTAAGTAATACTAAGGCAAAAGTTGAATCCACTGGAGATGAGATTATCTTATCAGCCAAAAATTCTAAATTGATTTTTTCTAAAACAACTGGTCAAGCATTGGCTTGGATGAAGAATGGAAAGAACATTTTGCAAAGTCCTTTTAAACCCACTTTTTGGAGAGCACCTTTGGATAACGATATGGGCTTTCAGATTTATAAAGCATTAGGTGATTGGAAAACAGCAAACGATTTTCAAAAACTAATGGATTGTTCAATTGATAAAGAAGGAAAAATCACATCGACTTATGACGTTGGCTGTGCTAAAGCCAAGATGATCTATGAAATGGACGAAAATGGTCTTATTCGCATTTCAATGGAACTATTTGATGTAACCACTGAAATGAAAATCCCAAGAGTAGGTATTAACTATGCTGTTGATGGAACTTATGATGAAGTTGAGTTCTATGGAAAAGGTCCACATGAAAACTATTGGGATAGGAAAACATCGGCCATGATGGGTATCTATAAATTGAAAGTAAGCGATTTTGATTTCGACTATATTCGTCCACAAGAAAATGGAGCGAGAGCAGATGTGCGTTATGTAAAGTATACAAAAGGATTGGAAATCTATGGTGATCAACCTTTCTTATTTACGACACATCATAGCACACTGGGTGATTATCAAGAAGGTCCAAAGAAATTGCAGAGGCATTCTACTGATATCATCAAGCGTCCTTTGACAGACATAACAATTGATCATTTACAGATGGGTGTTGGCGGTGACTACTCTTGGGGTGGCTGGCCTATACCAAAGTATTTGATTACTCCTCAAAATTATCAATTTTCAATAGAAATTAAATAGGTTCTGAACGGGCGTTGCATTGCAACGCCCTAAGCACCTTACCTAAATGAACTAAACTAAAACCACTAAATAAATATTTCACATGAACAAATACATTCCCTTGTTGCTCATGTGTTTTCTTGTACATCAAATACAAGCAAGCAATAGCACTTTAAACCTAATTCAATATTCAAAAGAAGATTCCATTAAAACGATGTATCAATCCGATTGGATAGATTTCAATAAAAATGGAAAGAAAGACATTTATGAAGACCCCACTCAGCCTATTGAAAAAAGAATAGAAGATTTACTTTCTCAAATGACAGATGAAGAAAAAATTTGTCAGATGGTGACGCTTTATGGATACGGTCGTGTGGCAAAAGATGAGCTACCAACAGAAGAATGGAAAAACGAAGTTTGGGTTAACGGATTGGGTAACATCGATGAGCCATCGAACGGTGTTTATAAAGACGCGAAATATATTTTGCCTTACGAAAAGCACGTTTGGGCGACAAATGAAATCCAAAAGTTCTTTGTAGAAGAAACTCGTTTGGGTATTCCTGTAGAGTTTTCAAATGAAGGAATTCGTGGTTTGAATCATAAAATGGCGACCTCTCTTCCTGCACAAAGTACATTTGGTAATACTTGGGACAAAGACCTTTTTGTGCAAGCAGGAGATATGGTTGGTAAAGAAGCGAAATGGCTGGGTTACCATAATGTGTATTCTCCTGTGATTGATGTAGTAAGAGATCAGCGTTGGGGCAGAGCTGTAGAATCTTTAGGAGAAGATCCTTTTTTAGTCACCGAATATGCTATTCCATTTGTGAAGAATATGCAATCGCATCAAGTAGCAGCTACGTTAAAGCATTTTGCTGTATATGCTATGCCGAAAGGAGCTAGAGATGGTTATTCTAGAACCGATCCCCATGTTGCACCGAGGGAAATGTTCAACATTCATTTATATCCTTTTGAACGCACAATAAAAGAAGGAGGTGCGATGGGTGTTATGGCTTCTTACAATGACTATGATGGTATTCCGATTATTGCTAATCCCTTTTTTATGGATTCTTTATTAAGAAAAGAGTATGGAATGAAAGGCACAATTGTTTCTGATTCTGATGCGGCGGCTAACCCTTGGAACAAACACCGTGTAGCAAAAGATTATAAAGAATCGGTAAGACAAGTTGTTCAAGCTGGGTTGAATATTAGAACCACATTTAACCATCCTAAGAACTTTCTAAATCCTTTAAGGGAATTGGTGGCTGAAGGAGCTATTTCTCAAGAAGTTTTAAACGAAAGAGTACGAACTGTTTTGTATACCAAATTTTGGGAAGGATTATTTGATCAGCCTTACAAGAATGAAGCAGATGGATCGAAAGTAAGAAATAAACAGCATCTAGAAATTGCTAAAAATGCAGCTAGTGGTGCTGTTGTACTATTAAAAAATGAGGGTATTTTACCTATATCAAAAAGTGAATCAAAACGCATTCTTATTGTAGGACCAACCGCTACTCAAATTAGTAGTTCAAATTCTAGATATGGAGCATTGGATACGAACATCAAAAGTATTCTTGATGGCTTTAAAGATTATCTTAAAGGTTCAAACATCACTATTGATTATTGTAAAGGATCAGAATTATACGACGATAATTGGCCATCTTCTGAAGTATTAAGATACAGAGCATCTGAAAAAGACTTGAGGTTATTAAACGAAGCCAAAAAGAAAGCGGAGAAAGCGGATGTAATTATTCTTTGTGTAGGTGAAAATGAAAAGATGATTGGTGAAAATCTATCACGTAGCTCTTTAGACTTGCCTTCGACACAACAACATTTAGCCTATGCTATGATTGATACTGGTAAACCTTTAGTCGCAATTACAGTAAATGGAAGACCGATTTCTATAAATGATTTAGATCAAGATGCCGATGCTATTCTAATGGCTGGATTTTTAAATGAATTCCAAGGTGATGTCGTGGCAGAAACCATTTTTGGAAAGAATAACCCATCGGGTAAACTCGCAACCACATGGCCTAAAGCAGTTGGTCAGGTGCAACTAAATTTTCCTTATAAACCGTATTCTCAAGGTGGACAAGCGACTTCTGGACCAAATGGTGTAGGAGAGAGTAGAGTGGTTCCTCCTTTGTATCATTTCGGTTACGGATTGTCTTACTCTACTTTTGAGTATAGCAATTTAACCATCGATAATCAATTAGATAATAACGGAGCTGTGACCATTACTTGTCAGGTAAAAAACACAAGTAAAGTAGACGGTAAGGAAGTAGTACAGTTGTATTACAATGATGTGTTATCATCAGTAATTCAATACGAATGGCAATTAAGGGGATTTGAAAAAATTAGTCTCAAAGCAGGTGAATCTAAAAAGGTGAGTTTCCAGCTTTATCCTAAAGATCTTTACGTCTTAAATAAAGACTTTAAGAAAGCATTTGAACCTGGTGAATTTAAGTTTTTCATAGGTTCTAGTTCTGAGATCAAAAAGCTGGAGGGTAATTTTATGTACAACGGAAATGAAATGATTATCAAATGAAACAATACTTATTAATTTTCTCTTTGATAATACTTTGGGTTTGTGATCAACCGACATCAAGGATAAATGGAGCCGATTATGTTGATGTTTTCGTTGGAACGGGTGAACACGGTCATACTTTTCCCGGTGCCACTATGCCTAATGGAATGGTACAATTAAGTCCAGATACAAGAAAATATGGCTGGGACGCCTGCAGTGGTTTTCATGACAGCGACAGCACACTATTGGGATTTAGTCATAGACATCTAAGTGGAACGGGTATTGGAGATCAAGGAGATTTCTTGATTACCCCATTTATAGATACATTATCCCTTCCTATAGGTTTTAAGAAATCATCTCAAAATGCTATGGCAGGGTATTACGAGGTTCCATTGGATAATGGAATTCATGCACATTTGTCGACAACAGAAAGAGTGGGCATCCACCATTACACTAAAAATACATCGGGAAATTTAGGTATTCATTTAGAAGTATCTTCTTTGCTTCAAGGTGGTTGGAGCATTGAGAGCGAGTATAAAATAATAAATGATAGTACAATTGAGGGCTACCACCATTCCTTAGGTTGGGCCTTCAGTAACAAAGTGTATTTTTATGCTAAGTTTTCATCTCCATTTGATCTTCAAAATTTAGAATTTGAGCAAGCAAAGGGTAAGAAAGAAGACTTGCATCTCGAATTAAATTTTGGTGATATCGACCAATTAGATATTGCCTTCGCATTATCACCCACAAGTACTGAAGGGGCAAAGAAGAACTTTAATGCTGAATTTACTGGGTTTGACTATCAAAATTACAAGCAGAAATCAATTGCTCGTTGGGATACGATTTTTGATAAAATACAGATTGAGACGGATGATATTGATGTATTGAAAAACTTTTATACTTCTTTATATCACACCTATATTCACCCCTCAATTAATCAGGATGTAGATGGGCAATATGTGGCTATGGATAAGCAACTAAAGCATTCTAATCATCAGAATTATACAATTTATTCCATGTGGGATACGTATCGTGCGGTGCATCCATTATTAACCATCATCGATCCTGAACTTACAGAAGAGTTTATTGAAAATATCATCACCAAAGGTGAAGAAATAAATGTTTTACCAAAGTGGCCATTGGCATCAAATATTACGGGGACTATGATTGGCTATCCAGCCACGGCCATATTATCTGATGCTTTTGCAAAGGGGTATGGAAGTAAAGAGCAACTGAGGAGAGCATTGGCGCTATCACTTATGTCAGCGAATTACAATCCTGAATTAATAGAACATCATATTGAATCTAGAAAAAATAGGTTAATGGCGTTGGATCAATATTATATAGATTCAATTGGGTATTCTCCAGCAGATATTTGTAAAGGTTCTGTGTCTTATGGTTTAGAAGTAGCTTATTACGACTGGTGTATAGCTCAAATGGCCGATTTGTTAGGTGAAAAAGCAATCGCTGATGAATTTTACAACCGATCAAAAAGGTATGCCCATTATTTCGATCCCCAAACCAAATTTATGCGTCCTAAGAATTTAGATGGATCTTGGAGAAGTAATTTTGATCCTAAACATTCTCAGCATGAAAATGGGGCATATACAGAAGGAAATGCATGGCAATGGTCTTGGTTTGTTCCACATGATCCACAAGGCCTGATCCAATTAATGGGAGGTAAAGAAGTATTTGAGTGTAAATTAGATGCTCTATTTTCAATGGATAGTGAGATTACAGGAGAACACGCCTCAGCAGATATTACGGGTTTGATTGGTCAATATGCACATGGTAATGAACCTAGTCATCATATTACATATTTGTATAATGAGATTGGAGAGATGGATAAAGGGAGGGTGATTTTAGATTCCATCATGAATCATTATTATGCACCTACGCCCGAAGGAATTTGTGGAAACGAAGATGTCGGACAATTATCTGCATGGTATATTTTAAATGCTCTAGGTTTTTATCAGTTAGCCCCTGGAGATCCTACATTTACGATTGGTCGACCGATGATAAATAGTGCAATCATAAAAATTAATGGTGGTGATTTTAAAATCAACATTCACAACAATAAAAAATCAAATAAGAAAGTCGCTAAAGCGATGTTGGATAATAAAAAGTTAGAAGATAATACCTTTCAATTTTCTCAAATTCAACCTGGATCGACTTTGGAAATTTGGATGAAAAATTAGTTTGAAGTATTCTATTAATGGGTAGATATTCTAGTCGGTACGGGCGTTGCACTGCAACGCCCCTACGAACTATTAGAAATAAAAACCATAACAATATCTTTAAATGTACAGGTTGTTAAACGTTAGAATTTCTTGTATTTGAAAAATAAAATTTAACATTTGTATTAACACAACCTAAGAAAGTTTTATAATAATACAGAAACAAAAACATCGATGTTAAAGCGATCATTAAATAAGTAAAAAGGCTAAGTTATTTTAGTAATAATAAAGACCTTTGTGACGATTTCAACTAACACAAAATCTCGATTCATTATGAGTATTAAAGTTTTTGTACTGTATTTACTTTTACTAGTTTGTTGTTTATTTATTGCTTACGGAAAAGACTCTTCAAGATGTAAATCAAGAAAAGTGAAACTAATCAAGCAGTTTCAGACAAATGCTACATTATCAGCTAGACAGTAAAGTATCCCTAAACTCGGTAAGTATTTACCGAGTTTTTTTTTATGTTTTATCGAAAAATCCCTAAAAAGGGGGATGCGATGAATCTTAGTAATTTTGTACTTTTGAAATGTTGAGAAAAATAATACTACTGTGTGACGATCTATGATTCTATACCCTTACCCCAAAGTACTTGTTCTAAAACAGGTACTTTTTTTATTGTGGATATCCTTGGTATTTCACCCAATCAAAATATGCTTTGGTCTTTGATTTTGGATAGACCGAAGTACAATAAACACCTAGGTAAGCACCAGTATAACCACTGTTCCAACCATAGCTTAGTAAAATATCATTTTTCGTCTCCCCAATTGACTGATAGGTTTTTCCAGCATCAATAGAATAGTAATATTCATATTTTGTTGGAGTTGATTTTACTTTGAATATGATATCTCCTTTATAGTTACTTAATCTTTTCTTTGCTACTATTTCTTCTTCTTTCTTTTTTTCTTTTGAGCGTACTGAAACTTCAAAATTACCATCGTTCTTCTCTACTAAAATAGAGATATAATTATCGTCTTTCTGATTGATCATGATGCCTGCTTGCTCTTTTTCTTTTTTAGGATTGAATTGCATTTTTGCTTCAAAATCAAATAAACTTTCTTTCTGACGAATCCCCATAAATGCATATTGTTCTCTTAATCCAATTTTTTGATTTATCGCATTCATTACTAATTGATTATTACGAGTATCAATGGAATAAAAATCTAAAGGGACTCTTCTAAAGTTCCATTCATGATTTAAAATTTCACTATCGAAATGATCCACAAAAGCATCGTTTCTTAATTGTGGTTGTTCTTCAAATGGAAGTTTTTCTTCTTTCATTATCCTACCATTTTCAGGGGAAACCACTGGCCAATCGTATTTAGGATCTTTCCACCAGAATGGCTCTCTTTCCCAAGAAACCGGAGTTAAGAATGTTTCCCTACCCATATTACTTGCACGGTCAACATCTCCACGAATACCCAATGCGACCATGTACCAACGACCATCTTCTAGTTGGATAATATCTGCATGACCTGTGCTATTTACCCAATTATCGTATGATAGGTTTCTAGTAGTAAGAATGGGGTTTCGTTCGTTAGATACATATGGTCCTGTGATTTTGTCACTCACAGCAATCATCATAGCATGATTGTAACTTGTGCCACCTTCGGCGACCATCAAATAGTATCTGCCGTCGTGTTTATAGACGTGTGGACCTTCTACCCAAACACCTCCACAAGCACCACGATATAAATAATGTCTTTCTCCTTTCAACTTCCAATTGACAATATCCAATTGTTGGGTCCATATTTCACCTTCTCCTTCGTAGGTTGGATTATCAGGTGAATGAGTTCCTGTGAACCAAACGGTACCATCATCATCGAAAAAAATATCCGGATCAATACCTGGAGCACCATCAATAATATGTGGTTCTGACCATGGTCCGGCCGCATCTTTTGCCGTAATTATAAAATTAATTAATTGTGCATCGGCTCCTTTTTCTTTTGGGAGATATACATTGGTAGTAATAATATAAAATGTGCCTTCATGATATCGAATAGTAGGGGCGTGAATTCCTCCATTCTGTTGAACATCGACAAGGTTCATTGCTCCATTACATTGGTCAATTCTATGCAATCCATATCCTGCCCATTCCCAATTGACCAAATCTTTACTTTTATGAATAGGTAATCCGGGGAAGTATTCAAAAGAGGAATTGACGATATAATAGTATTCGCCATCGTAGGTAATAGAAGGATCGGGATAACCGCCTTGAATGATAGGGTTGGTAAATGTTTGACTAAATAGATTTAGTGTCAGCAACGTTAATAAAATAGTAAAATATAATCTCATTTAAGTTTGTAATAAGGGTTTTCGTAAATCAAAATTCACTGGTAATATTACATATTATCAAACATTATAGCATTAAAAAGAAACACAAATTTTATTAAATGTTTATGTTTAAGATTAATCAATGAAAATTATTTTTAAAGCTCCTTATTATGAATGATTTATGAATGGTTTAGTAAATTCTGTATAAATAAACATAATTTATATAGGGTTTTAGTTATTACTATTCACTTATGTTTTTGATTAAACAATTTTAAATAGTGCGAATAGTTAAATATGAAAAAATTAATCCTATTAATTGTAGGAGCAATTATAGTAGTTGCTTGTAATAACAAAACACCTGAACCTAAAACAGAATTTGTCCCTGTACCAGGTGATACAACTGTAATTGTAATTCCAGGAGACACTGTTGTGGTCAGAGATACAGTGATTATCACTCCCGGTATTCCAATTGGACCATCAACACCAATTTCTGTTCATCCAGTGAAACAAATTGAAGGCTATGATACATTAAAGGTGGCGAAAGATGGTGTTGTTGTAGGTATTATTAAATCGAATGAAACAATATCAGCTTGGAAAAAGATTGATACACAAAAGAAGCTATCAGAATACACCATGGAAATTGATGCTACATCAAGTCATGGTAAATCTTTTGTCAATGTATATCTGACTAAAGATGGAGAAGATAAGCGTATCTCTTATCATGTTGGGGGGAAAACGACTTACAAAGGAAAGTGGAGTATCGGAGAAGCAAACCCAGTAAGTACAGAGGAGATGCTTCAAAAGTATGGAGATTGGATTGTTCGTGATGACTATTTTGAATGGTCATTTGGGGATACAGGTAATTTCATTTGGAGAAGTGGTGACTCTACACAGAAGGGTGGTGAGTTTGAAATCAGAAAATTTGATGTGAAGTAATAGAGAATAAATTTTCTCAATTTAGACTACAAACAAAATGAAAAACCTTATAAATAAAACTGTAAAAGTAGTAGCTGTTTCAGCAGTGATTACTTTATTTTTCTCTTGTTCTCCTGCTGTTGTCAAATCAAGCAGTGGACATAAAGTGAAACTTTCGAAAAGTTCTTTGATGGTTCAGCAGAGAATTCAACAAAAAAATAATCAGCAGAAAAGAGGAGGTAGAGGGTTTAAAGCTAGATAATTTTATGATATAGCTTTGATGTGATTTTACCATACAGACTCACTAATAAAAAAACCACTTTCTCATTCAGAGAAAGTGGTTTTTTATAGATTTTAAACTTTATACCCTTAGTTATTTTTCGATAACTCTTTCAATAACTCTTCAGTGCTAGAAACATCTTGACCAGCAGCTTTACCAAGTTCAATTGATTTCTGAGCAGCCTCTATAGCTTTTTCAGTTTTACCAAGTGCTTTATAAACATGTGCTTGTGTATCAACATTTGCATAGTTAGCATCAATCATTACTGATCTATTGATCCAAGTTAACGCTTTTTTCATATGCTTAGCTTCAACATTAGCTTCATAATATTTCCAAGCAAAAGAATTTAAAACAGAACTAACTCTTTTCTCATCTGACATGCTAGCCGCTAATTGATCTACTGCCATATTCGCTTTAGCATAATCCTTTTTCTTCATGTAGAATTGAGCTTCAGATTGAGCAATAATTGAAGTTGATTCAGGAATTTCTTTTTTCACTAATTCAACTTTTGTATTAAACTCTTCTTCAGAAACGTTTGCTCTTACAGCATTTCTTAGAGTATTGTATGCTAGATTATTTTTAGCCCCTTCAATAGCCTTTTCTTCAGCATCAATTTTATCGAAATAAGGTAATAACCCACTCTCTATACCAGATACGTAAGATGCTTTAATTAAAAGATCAGTATTTTCTTTTACTTTTAAGTCCCCATCAGTAACTAAAGCAAGGAATTTACCTAACATTACATCATCTGTCTTATAAGCACCATAAACCTTGTTTAGATATTTTGATAAATCCTCCTTAGAAGGTGTTTTAACATCATAAACATTCGCTTTTAAAGTCACTAATTGATTTTCTGGCTTGAGGGTTTCTTTAATAGCTTCAACAAACTCTTCAGCCGGTAAAGCACCTACTAAACGATCGATTTCATTTCCGTCAGCATCAAAAAATAACAAAGTAGGATAAGCTTTTACTTGGTATGTTTTTGCCAATTCAATGCCTTCACCTTTTTCCATGTCAATCGCAATGTTGATGAAGTGTTCATTCATCACATCACCTACGATTTTTTCTGGAAAGACTTTCTTTTTTAGCATTTTACATGGTCCACACCATGTTGTATAAGCATCTAAGAAGATGTACTTGTTTTGTTTTTTTGCTTCAGCTTTGGCTTCAGCGAATGTGCCTTCAAAAAATTCAACACCTTGTGCGAAAGAGGCAATGCTAATCAATAGCATAGAGAATAGTGAAAAGATTCTTTTCATTTTGGAAGTTTATTAATTTGACTTGAATTGAAATTGAAATCTACAAAACATATTTTGAATTCGCATAAATGTTAAAATTAAAAAAACTTAATAATTATTTGGAGGTGGAGTATTGTGGGTGTGTGGTTCGAGGGGTTGAAACCCCTCGTTGAGTAAAGTATATGTCCGAGCTTTATATTATCAGATAGTATTCATTTATGAAATTATGTCTTCGATGGTTTCAACAGATGGATTTAAATCAATCTGTTAGTATTTCGACCAAGGAGTATCTTAGTTGGAGAGCTATCTTTATTTAAGTTCTACATTCGACTTGTATACTTAACGATGGGTTTCAACCCATTGGGTTACGAGCTACTGGTTACAGGGTATCGAGTTACGAGCTATTAGTCTACTACGGGCTATCTATTATCTATCGAATTACAGGTTAGGATCTATCGGGTTACTAACGATAGGATTTCAGTTTATTGAGTTACGATCTATTGAAGGGTTTCACCCTATTGAATAAAAAATATTTGTATTCAATAATTTGTTACTCTATCTTAGAATATATATTAAACGATTCAACACTAACTATGTCAAGAACAAATCATCAAATCTGGACTCATGTAGTTTGGAACACTAAAAACTCTGAGAACTATTTTTCATTACCATTTTGGACGAATTATCTAAATCCACTATTCTTTAAAATTGCACATGAAAAGAAAATTGATTTACATTTTGTAAACGGTTATAAAAATCATGTTCATGCTCTCATAAAGGTAAAGCCCAATCAAAGTTTGTCTTCACTAGTAAAACTTTTGAAAGGGATCTCTTCTAGAAGAATCAATGAAGAATTAGGTATTAATCATTTTCAATGGCAAACAGGATATTATGTATCATCTGTTAGTCCAAATAGGTTAGAGATTGCTATTAAGTATATAGTAAACCAATGGGAAAAACATCAATCCATCGATTTTGAACAAGAGTTAAAGATTTTTGATTTTGATGAAAAAATTTATTCTTTTATAAATATGAAATAATGTATAATAAAAAAGTTGTCTCATAAACATCATATCTTCAAACCTATTACAATTTGATGATCAACGATAATTTATGAGACAACATTAGCTATTAATAGGAATGTTCATCCAATTTTACTTTACCCCAGAATACCTTATAGACTATAAAAGTATAGGTAAGTACTAAAGGAGTACCAATAGCGGCAATGGTCAGCATCAATTCTAAACCTTTTTCAGAAGCTGCTGCATTGTATATTGTAATACTATTTGCGGGATCGTTTGTTGCAATTAATAATGCCGGATATAATTGAATGGCCACCATTATCAAAAGAAGACTAAATGTAAGCGATGAGAATACAAACGCTTGCAAGTATTTTTTCTTTTTAGCTAATCTCGGAATGTTTGCGATACTTAAAACGGCCATTACAGGAAGGACGAACAATTCTGGATATTCTTTAAATCTTTCTGCTAAATGAGGAAGGAAGATCAACGTAAACAAACTCATAATGATATACATGATGATAAATCCAATCATACATTTTTCCAGCATGTACACCACATGATCGAATAACTTCCCTTCGGTTTTTAACGTCAAATAAATGGCTCCATGCATCATCATCATGGCTAATGTGGTTAACCCAACAATAATGGAATATGGGTTAAGGAACATCATTAAGTTGGGATCTATAGCTTCGTAGTTTTCATCCAATGGAATTCCTTGAAGTATATTTCCTAAAACCACTCCAAGTAAAAAAGCGATCATGGCACTGGAAATAGTGTAGGCAACATCCCACATACTTCTCCACCACTTCATTTCTTCTTTACTTCTAAATTCAATAGAAATGGCTCTTAAAATAATGAACCAAATAAAGAGCATAAACGGAATATACATTGCCGAGAAAAGTGTGGCATAGAATACGGGGAATCCAGCAAATAAAGTACCTCCACCGATGACTAACCAAACTTCGTTACCATCCCATACAGGTCCTACTGCATTCAATGCTATTCGTCTGTTCTTATCACTTTTAATAAACAAGTGCATGGCTCCAGCTCCTAAGTCGAAACCATCTAAGATACCATAACCTGAAAATAATGCTCCTACAACAAGATACCATAACGTAGGATAATCTAAACCTAAAAATGTTTCCATGATTAATCTTTTGAGTAGAAGTTATTAATATCTTTTTGATGCGTTCTATGGTCGATTAATTCCATATCGTTTGGTCCATGTTTGATCTTTTTATTTAATAAATAAATAAACAAGGCAAACAGTAAAGAATAGATAAATGTGAACATGATTAAGGAGAACAATACTTGCTCGGCTCTTACAGCTTTTGATAATGCATCTGATGTTCTCAATAAACCGTAAACTACCCAAGGCTGACGTCCCATTTCTGCTGCAAACCATCCAAATTGATTGGCCAACTGAGGAAGGATAACAGCAAAAACAAAAATCCATAGCAACCATTTTTTATCAAATAGTTGTTTCCTCCAAAGTAAAAATGAACCGATAACAGATAACCCAATCAATAGCATTCCAATTCCGACCATCAGATGGTAAAATTGAAAAATGGCATTGACTTGTGTGGGTTGATTATTTTCATCAAAGGCATCTAATCCCTTTACTTTAGTATCAAAATTTTGATGCAATAGAAAAGATAATCCTCCAGGAACTTTAATTCCGTAGACTTCCTTACTTTGTTGATCCACCCATCCAAATAAATAAAGATCTGCTGGGTTTTCTGTATGATAATGACCTTCGAATGCTGCTAATTTTGCAGGTTGATTTTTAGCTACTCCATCAGCTGATAAATGGCCTAAGAATAACTGTACAAAAGAAAATATAGTGGCTGCAATCAACCCCATTTTAATTCCCAATTTAGAGACTTCTTGATGTCGATCCCTTACTAAGTAGTAAGCATGGACACTAATAAATAAAAATGCACCAGCTAAAAAGGCACCTACCCAAACATGTAAAATTCTTTCTACACTTGAAGGGTTAAAGACCATTTCCCAGAAATCAGTTATTTCGGCTCTTGCTTCTAATCCTTCACCCACAATATGATAGCCTGCTGGCGTTTGTTGCCAACTGTTTGCCACCACAATCCATATGGCAGAAAACATAGAACCTAAGAAGACACCTAAAGTGGAAATAAAATGGACTCTTGGACTTACTTTATTCCAACCAAATAATAAGATACCTAGGAAACTACTCTCTAAGGCAAAGGCAAATATACCTTCAGCGGCTAACGCCGAACCAAATATGTCACCAACGTACCTAGAGTAAGTAGCCCAGTTGGTGCCAAATTCAAATTCCATCACAATTCCGGTAGCCACACCAATACCAAAGGTGAGGGCAAAAATTTTGGTCCAGAAACGTGTGAGAACTTCGTAATCTTTAATGCCTGTTTTTAGAAACATACCTTCCGAAATAACAAGCATAAGGCCAATGCCTATACTTAACGGAGGGTAGATGTAATGAAACGATACAGTAAAGGCGAACTGTATTCTTGATAGTATTTCTACATCCATAGCTTGGGTAGATTGTATTTAGTTATAATTTTTCGTTGATCAAATGTAAAGTCAAATTGCCAACTATCAAAAGACATTTTGTAGATTGTTATTGTTTCTTTGGATATCATTATTCAATGCTTAAATAGTGATGTTTCTAATTAATTCGTAATGAAGTCACTAACATATGGTGATCTTCGTTATCAAAAATGCAATTATGGTGTTAATACTGCCAAATGATTATTAATGCTTTATATTTGCTACTTCATCAAGGGAAAACATCAAATTTCAGATAAACATTTGATAGCTTTCCTTTAGTATAAACAAACCAAAAAATAACTGATTTTCTATCTTCAAATGAACTTCTTCGAACAGCTTATCGACTATCAAAATAAAGCAGAACAAAACTTCGAAAATGAAAAAAATCTTTCGAATTTTTTCCACTTTATTTTAGCCCTAATCATCTTTATGGGATCTACTCTTTATGCAGGTTTAACCATGCCCTTTAGATTATTGTACAATATGCTTTTTAAAAAGGCAGTAACTGATAAGCTGATAAAAATTGATAAGCAAAATATTGATCAAGTGCTTTCTGATCACCCAACAGTGATTCTTGATTTTTGGGCAGAGTGGTGTGGTCCGTGTGTGATGATGGATAGTACAATTCAAGAATTTTCAGATGAATCAGAAGGAATACTTGTTGGGAAAGTTAACGCTGACTTCAACGGTGATATAGTCAAAAAGTATAATATCCGGGGTTTACCACAATTCGTTCTAATTCAAAATGGCTCTGAAGTAAAAAGACATGCAGGTCCCATGACAAAATCTGATTTGGAGAAATTTACTTTCCTATGATAAATTCTTTATAATAGGGGTTGTGTATTTCTAACCCTATTAACTTAAGTCTGTTGTAAAATCTAACCCTCTCAAATCCATAAATTATTACCTATAACAGAGCATAGATTTATATATAATGCATTCATAAAATGAATGAATTATAATGAACAGACGAAAATTTTTAAATGTCGGCAGTAAAGCCGCACTACTATTATTAGCTACCAATGAACTTCTAGCTAACTCTAGAGACCTTAAGAAAATATCAGGAGAATTCCTTTTTGTTGAAGCAGAACAGTTCGATGACCTTGGAGGTTGGGATGTAGACCAACAATCTATGGATCAAATGGGATCGCCTTACCTTTTGGCACATGGATTAGGGCAAGCAGTAAAAGATGCCACCACAAAAGTTAACTTTCCAGATAAAGGCAAATACAGAGTTTGGGTAAGGACAAGAGATTGGGTGGCCCCTTGGAATGTTCCCGGTGCACCTGGGAAATTTCAGCTTATCATCAATAACAAAGCAGTGGCAGAAACTTTCGGTACTAAAGGTGCAGAATGGCATTGGCATGATGGAGGTATTGTAGATGTAGAAAAAAATACAACTCTTAAGCTTCACGACTTAACTGGTTTTGAAGGAAGATGCGATTCGATTTTGTTTTGTAAAGATCACGATTTCAAACCTGTTGACGATGTAAAGGCACTGACCAAATTTCGAAGAAAACTTTTAGGTTTTCCAGATAAACCTGTAAATGGAGGCGACTTCGATTTAGTGGTTTCAGGAGGAGGTTTTGCAGGAACAAGTGCCGCGATCTCTGCTGCTCGAAAAGGTTTAAAAGTGGCCTTAATTCAAGATCGACCAGTATTGGGAGGTAATGGTAGTTCCGAAGTAAGAGTTTGGCCAGAAGGACATACCTTGCAAAAACCTTATCCTCATGTGGGAGAAATAGTCGAAGAAATATCACCTGATCCTTTGGATAGAGGGAGATACGGAACAAGAAATGCCCGCATGGGAGAAAATTATTTCGACCAAAGAAAAACTGATGTTGTCAATAAAGAAGAAAACATCACTTTATTTATAGAAGAAAGAGTCATAGATGTAGAGTATAAGAAATCAAAAATTACGGCGGTCATAACACAACACACACGTTCTGGCGTTCAACAAAAAATTAAAGGTAAACTATTTGCAGATTGTACAGGTGATGCTACTGTTGGTTATTTAGCAGGAGCTGATTATGAAATCTCGGCATCCACTTTTATGGGATCATCCAATATGTGGAGTGTACTTGATGCAGCCAATAAAGAGGAAGTGCTGAAATGCGAGTGCAAGGACAAAGCGGCTTTAACCATTTCTTGTGAAATTGGTAAAGTAGAACAACCTTTCCCTCGATGTCCTTGGGCAATTGATCTAACGGATAAACCGTTTCCTGGGCGTGCATCTTTTAAAGGACAATGGGGAATGAAAGATCCTTTAGGAAATTTAGGTGGTTGGTTCTGGGAAAGCGGTTTTGATAAAGATCCAATTACAGATGTCGAAAAAATTAGAGATCTAAATTTTAGAGCCATGTACGGTGCTTGGGATGCTCTAAAGAATGTCGACAAACTGTATCCAAATCATCGTTTGGGTTGGTCAGCTTATATTTCAGGTAAAAGAGAATCTAGACGTTTAATGGGTGATGTTAAACTGACGGCTGATAATTTTAGAGATAATGTTGAATTTGAAGACGGGGCCTTCCCTTGTTCTTGGGGAATTGACATTCACAGTGCCCACAAAGAATTTGATGAAGGTTTAAAAGGAGAGGAGTTTATTTCTTTTGCTACAACAGGGAAAGGATATGATTATAAAGGCCCTTATTGGGCTCCATATAGAACCTTGTACAGTAAGAATATTGAGAATTTATTCATGGCCGGTCGTAATATTAGTGTCAGTAGAGACGGTTTAGGACCTGTAAGAGTGATGAAAACTTGTGGGATGATGGGCGAGATTGTAGGTTTAGCAGCTTCCATTTGTGTCAAAGAGAAATCAACTCCTAGAGGTGTTTATCAAGAGCATTTAGATGAATTAAAGAAACTGATGAAACAACCTTCAATCAAACGTTCTTAGTTATGCATCACATATCAAAATTGGCTTTAAAGATGGTCTTGGCTTCTTTATTCTTTATTGTTTTTACACAATTGAAAAAGAAAAAAGAACCCGGAGAATATAGTTTAAAACTAGGAGAAGCATCGGTAAATTCAAAGTTCGAAGATAAAGAATGGAGTCATTGGGGTGGCTCTATCGTAAAAGATAATGAAGGTATTTATCACCTTTTTTATTCAAGATGGAAAAAAGATTTAGGTTGGGCATGGGTCACACATTCAGAAATAGCACATGCTATTGCCACTTCACCTCAAGGGCCTTTTACATTTAAAGATGTGACTTTACCTGTAAGAAGTGAAGAGTATTGGGATGGACTTTGTACACATAATCCGACGGTTCATCAGTTCAATGGAAAATATTATTTGTATTACATGGGGAATACAGGTGATGGGCAAGTGATGGGAACACCAGGAAAAATCAAGTTAAATCCTATTCACCGTAATAATCAAAGAATTGGTGTGGCGGTAGCCGATCATCCGAATGGACCATGGGAACGTTTAGATGTTCCGTTAATTGATGTGAGTCCAAACGAAAATGCCATGGATGCTTTAATGGTTAGCAATCCAAGTATCACTCAGGATAAAAATGGGAAATTCTTGATGGTGTATAAGGCAGTTGGGAAGCAAAGAAAAGGAATTTGGGGTGGACCTGTTGTGCATTGTGTGGCGACATCAGATAGTCCGTTGGGCCCGTTTACAAAACATCCTAACCCAATTTTCCAAGCAAAGAATCATGATTTTCCAGCTGAGGATCCTTTTATCTGGTATCAAGACGATCATTATTTTGCCATTGTTAAAGACATGCATGGAGCGTTTACTAAACATGGCAGATCATTGGTACTTTTTAATTCTAAAGATGGAATTGATTGGCAGCTTTCTAAAAATCCATTGGTGAGTTCTTTAGAAATAAAATGGGATAATGGAGCAACACAGAAAGTAGCACATTTAGAAAGACCACAATTGTACTTAGAAGATGGAAAGCCAAAAGTATTGGCCTGTGCGGCAGATGTTGAAGACGAAAATGGTGTTTTACATTCTTTCAATGTGCAAATACCTATTGAAACGTTTGATGGTATATAGGTTTTTACAGCTCTATACCATCCACAATTTCTTTGGTATTTGGTAATGTAGAATAGAGAATTCCACATTCGTTCATAAATGTATTTTTCTGATTTAAAGGGAGTGCCAATCCATTAAAGGAAGAAGCTTGATATCCCAATTCAGAAAACAATAAGGAAGTGGAGGCATAATCCCATATGCTTCCATTTCCTAATTTCTTTTTAGGGGGCTTTATATAAAGTGCCGGAGCGTTTTCTAACACCCAAATAGCATTCATACAAGCTCCTCCAAACTTATATTCTTTCTCAGGTTGAAGTAAACTTAACACTTGGTCATAATAGGTGGTTTTTAAGAAACTTCGATCATAAACCAATGTATTAAAGTTGTTCGGTTGAACATCAAATACTTTGTTGTTTTTATAAGCACCATGACCTTTTATGGCATGATAGAGCTCTTTATTGATCGGATTATAAATAACACCTATAACAGTTTCTCCCTCTTTTGTCACCAAAGCAATACTTACCGAAAATCCCTCTTTCTTTTCTGTAAATGGCAGGGTACCATCTAAAGGATCAATACACCAGAAATAGTCTTTTTTAAAACGTGACTGATCATCTAAATCTTCTTCAGCTAAAATACCAAAATCATATTTTTCTGTACAAGGTTGAAGGTGATCTAGAATAGCGTCTTGAGATTTTCGATCGGCAATAGTAAAAGCTTCGAAAGCTGGATTTTCTACCCCTTGTTTCTTCATGACCTCAAGATCCTTTTGGAAATAATGCATAACTATTTCCCCAGCTTTCAAAGCAGCTTCTTTCGCTTTTTTGGCTATTTGATGTAAATCGATAGAAATCATAAACTTTACTTTAGACTTGCAACTACCTGACGGGCGATTCTCTCACTATAACTATTGATCTTCCAATGTCCAGGACTCCATCCTTTTAAGAAACGATGGAAATCGCTCCAAGCAACAGGATATAATTCTGTCCATTCTTTCTTTAACTCATCAAAATCTACTTCTATTTGATAATGACAGATAGCATTTTCAAATTCTGAGAAGTAATAGTTGAGGATGTCTGACTCATAGTTTTCACAATCTTCTTCGTACAAGCAGCTTCCCACAAAATAGGCCAAATCTTTCATCCCAACACCACCTCCAATGTATTGGAAGTCAACAGCAGCTACTTTATTGTGATCGTTTGAGAAACAGAAATTGGCGACCTTTGCATCTCCATGAACAAGCGTTTTGTACTTGGCATTATTTAGCTTTTGATCGATTTTTGATGCTGCATTTTTCAAAGCTTTGTCGTCCATTACTTGCAGTTCATCCGGTCGGGTATCAAGGTGCCAATAGGTGCCGATATCCCACAGACCCTCTGATGAATGATTTAAATATCTCGCATGGAAATAAGCCAACCAACGGATACAGCCTTTCATTTCATTAAAAGAAATACTTCCTAAACGAGCTGGGAAACCACTTTCGTCCAAGTCTTCCATAATGATCACCACATCTTCTCCAAAATGACCGACTCCAATGCATTGGGGTAAGCGACATTCATTATCTGTAAGCTGTGCATAATTTTCGTAGAAATTGGTTTCCACCTCATACGATTTCACCTTCCGTTGATGCGATAAATCGGTATTCCAACCCCTAGGGTGATGTTTTACTTTAGATAACTGAACGTGTTTAACAATGACTTTAGATAGGGTACTTCCCTCTAAATAATATCTTTTGATACTACCGTAACCGCTCCAAAGAGATTGGATTTCCTCCGTTTTTATCACTTGATCTGCTTCTACAGTAGATAATATATATTGATTGATCTGATCCATAAGTTATTTTTTGGCAAATATAGTCAACCATTATTAGCTGTAATAATATTGTCGTATCTTTCATTATCTATCAAATCCTGATGAATGGATTCAGGTGTAACGAAATTCAAAATGAAAAAAATAACTCTTTTAGGCGGAACAACAATCTTACTTACCTTTATCATTTTATACTTTATGCACCCCACTATTGCCTATGGCTTTAATGCATGGTCGATGGGCTTAACGTGTATAATAATTGTATTGATGATCTTTGAATCAGGTTTTTCAAGAAATAAACTGGCCAACAAACAAATATCAAAATTTAATATAGCAGGAAGCGTAGCCGTATTACTATTATTGCTTTACACTTTCGTATTACCATTAATTACTTCAACAGCAGTATTAAGAAGTGGTGCTTACAGAGATTTAATTGGTGAAGTCAAAATGGGTGACGATTTTACGGAACAAGTTGCTCCAATATCTACAGAAGAAATTAGAATTGTCGATCAGCTTACTGCCAACCGATTAGGTGATAAAGTATTGGGATCGATTCCTTCTTTGGGTTCTCAAGCCTTTTTAGGTGAATTCAGTATTCAGAATGTGAAAGGTGAACTGTTTTGGGTAGCCCCTTTATTGCACTCTGGATTTTTTAAATGGAACAATAATAAAGAAGGAACGCCAGGTTATGTAATGGTATCGGCATCCAACGAAAGAGATGTCCGATTGGTACAAGATGTCAACGGAAAACCCGTAAGAATTAAATATCAGCCGGGAGCATTTTTTAATTCTGATTTGAGTCGTCATATCTATTTTAATGGATACATGACCAAAGGTTACACGGACTATTCTTTCGAAATTGATGATGAGGGAAAACCCTATTGGATCATCACTTTATTTGATAGAAGCATAGGTTTTGCAGGAGAAGATGCCACAGGTGTTATTGTCGTAGATGTTGAGACGGGTGATATCAAAGAATATGGTATTACCGATGCCCCAAAATGGATTGATAGAATTCAGCCAGAGAAATTTATCACCAAACAATTGGATGATTGGGGTGAATTCGTTCATGGATATTTCAACTTTTCAAATGAAAATAAGTTGACAACTACTAGAGGAATTTCTTTAGTGTATGGATCGGACGATCGCTCTTATTGGTACACAGGTTTAACTTCTGTAGGTAGCGACGAAGGAACAGTAGGTTTTGTATTGGTCGATACTAGAACAAAAGAGACGGTATGGTACAAACAAGTGGGTGCGACAGAACAAGCGGCAAGGTTATCTGCTATGGGTAAAGTACAAGAAAAAAGATATGTAGCTTCTTTCCCAATTACTTACAACATTACAGGAATTCCAACTTATGTGATGTCCTTAAAAGACAATGCAGGTCTAATAAAAATGATTGCTATGGTCTCGGTAGAAGATTATACGATTGTTGGCGTAGGGAACAATATCAAAGAAGCATTAAGAGCGTATAAAAATAGTCTGAATAGTAAAGGAAATTCTATCAGTACGGGTTCATTTAATGAAGCACAAACTATAAATGCCTTGGTTGAACGTATTTCCAACGATATTAGAAACGGTAATACCAATTATTATATGATGTTAGAGGGGCATCCTCATAAATTATTCGTAGGTTCGTCTTTAGTTTCTGGAGAATTGCCAATTACACAGAAAGGTGACAGTGTGATGGTGAAATTTGATGAGAATGCGACAGAAATTATTGACATTGTCAGTTTTGACAATTTAAATGTAGACTTAAAGAAAGATTAAAATGAACGGAGAAAAAGATCCTTTACATGGAGTGAAATTGCAAGAAATTGTAGAGTTCCTTGTTGATTATTATGGTTGGGAAGAATTAGGACAAAGGATCAGAATAAACTGTTTTAATAGTAACCCTTCTGTAAAATCTAGTTTAAAGTTTTTGAGAAAAACACCTTGGGCTAGAGAGCAAGTGGAAGCGTTATATATCGAAAAAGTAAAATATAAATAAGAAAAAAAGGTATCAAAAAGCCATGAATAAATTACTGGCTTTTTGATACCTTTTTTGAATTGACTTTATCTGTTCTATGCAATATGAGTCATTTCATTTACAATAAACTCTTCAACCTTCCCATCTGTAGCTTTCAGATATTCAGCTAAATGAGGATTGTTCATATGCACTTGCCATAAATCTCTATTCTCCCAATTCTCGAAAAATAAAAATTGATTAGGATTCTCATTATCCTGATGAAGATCATAGTTGATGCAACCTTCTTCAGCACGGGTCACATCAATTAATTTAAGCAATTCTGCTTTTACATCATCTCTAAATTCTTCTTTAGCTAGTATTCTTGCTACGATGGTCAATTTCTGATTACTCATTGTATAATAATTTTATTTTTATTGATGATACAAAGGTAATTCAAAACAATAGGGTATATGTTGTAAAATCTTTTGTAATTCTTGTATAATTAAAGGATCTGTTTTCGAATTAATCTTTCTGATATCTAACCAAAGAACTTTGCAATAGGTGGTAAAAGAACTTTAAGTCTGATGGACAAATAAAAATGCCTCAATATTCAAACTTATGATATTGAGGCATTTGTTTATGCTGAATAATTATATTAATACAAATCTTCAAAACGTACCGCAGGATTTTTCTCTTCCTTATCGGTTTTTACTTTTTTAGATTTCTTCTGCTTCTTTTCTGTCTTTTTTGTTTCCTTGTTCTGTTCAGCCTTTACTGCTCTGATATTTAATCCTTGTGCAGAAACAAAATAAGAAGTAAACATGAATGCGATGATAAATAGGTGTTTCATAGTCTAGTTGATTTAGTTTAGTTTAATTTAAAGTTAAACAATATTATAAAAAAATATCCAACTAGTAAAAGTTGAGATTAACCTTAACTATTCTTTAATATTTATAAACGAATTTTTAGAAGCTCAAATGGTTCTCAAAATTTACTTATGTAAGAAATAAGCTAAAACGTAACAATATAAAACATATTTACTTCTAATAATCACTTAAATAACCTTGAATAGTACCAAAAAGAGCAATTATTTATGTATTGAAAGATATATTATCGAGGATGATCAGTAATCTTACAAGGTATAATTTTGTCAATATCTTAAAGAAAATGAACCTAATTATTAAAATGACTGTTAATTAGTTACAAGGTCATTTATTCATAAATCTGATCCACCTTAATCAAACAAAATATACTGAGACAAGAATCAATAATCTTTACCCGCTTTACCCTTTATTGAATAATCTAATAGTTGTGCTTAAAATAAATAAGTCATTTAATAAGTAACACGTATTATGAAAGACATAAATTTCAATGATGTAATTTTTATTGATACATCAAAATCACCCTTGATAATTATAAAATTCAAGAAAAAAACAATTGAATTAGAAGATGTGAAATTAGTTAAACAAGAAGAACTCAATGCTATTAATAATATAAAAACAGCCAGTGTAATTATATATGAAGCATCTGAAGTAGAATGGGTAACTGCTGATGCTCGATTAGAATATATCAAATTGATAAAGGAGCAAGAGTCTATTTATGACTTAAATGTAAGGGCTCATTATTTTGTCTTACCAAGCAAATTTTTAAAGATTGTCTTGAATACAATCAACAGAGTATTTAAACCAAAAATAAGACAAATGGTGTGTAATGATCTAACAACAGCACTAGAGTATGCTGAGTTAGATAAGGAAGTAATTGAGAGTATTGTATAACAAAAACAAAAGAATTTATGAGAAAGCTATATACCTCAAAAGTTGCTTATATAGATACAAGAAAATTACCGTTGGTATATATAAAAGTAACCAAAGAAGAGCCTAACATTGAAGATGTGGCTGAATACAAAAAAATATTATTCGAATCATTCTCCCACATTAATCAAAGATGTGTTGTTGTGGATGATGCTTCTTCTCTAAAGTGGATGGACGCTGTAACGAGAATACAGTTGGGTAAAGTTTTGAAACAATTTGAGGAGGAATATTCTTATCTAATTTACAAATATCATTATGTAACACCCAGCTTGGCAATTCAATTCATTTTAGAAGGAATTAATTTGGTGGCAAAGCCAAAAATAAAACAAGCCATGCATACAAAATTACAAGATGCCGAAGAAGAATCATCACTTGACGTAAGAGCGTTAAATAGAGTGCATCATTAAGGGTTTAAGATTGAGTGTCGTGAATTAGAAACCTCAATGAAAAACAGACTTTACCCTGTGTTATAAAAATTTTATAAATACCCTCTGGCCAATCTTCACAAGAAATTTTAGCATTTGCATTGTGAACTGACTTGTAGAAAAGCATATTCTCTTTCACAGAATAAATTTCAACCTTATAAATCTTATTATGCGAAGGTGGGTAAATCGTGGTTGTTTTTTGAACAAGAGTGGGGTATAATCTCCAATCGCTAAACGTATTTATATTTTCCGTAATTTTTTTGTCAAGTAGCATCATTGTAAAAGAATCTATATCTATTTACTAATTTATCATTGATCAAATCATTAATCAATAACAGATTAAAAATTAGTCATTAGTTCATATCATATTCTTAAATAAATGATATTAATAAATTCGGTTTCGTTTCCACATTAAAATTTAATAACATATTAGGCTAAAAAAAGGACAACTGTATCTTTTGATCAGCGTTAATATAAACAAGTTAAAAGAATGCGCTTAGTAGAAAAAAATTAAAGAGTTAAGTTAGATGTCACCCCTTGGATATTATCTGAGGGGTGATTTTTTATGCAATCCATTTTTTTCTTTTGAAGTAATATAACATCCCAAGCGTAATTAATATCATTACCGCCCACATTGAATAATATCCATATTGATAATGCAATTCTGGTATATTATCGAAGTTTGTACCATATATACCCGCAATAAAAGTGAGTGGAATAAAAATTACAGAGAAGATGGTAAGGGTCATCATCACACTGTTTAGTTTAGAACTAATGGTGGTGTGGTAAATATTTAATTGATCAGATAAAATCTCTCTATAACTATCGGCTATTTCACTGGCTTGCTTGGTATTATTTAGTAATTCATTGAAATAAGCTTTATTCTTCTTTTCAATAAATAGAGGTTGATATTTAATCAATTGAAGAAAGAGTTCTAAGACAGGTTTTATATTCTTTCTGAAGTTATTGACTACTTTTTTATAAGAGATGATTTCATCTAATATTTCAATTTTCTGATTACCTAAAACTTCATTTTCAAATGCATCAATTTCTTCACTAATTTCTTGAATAACATAGATATAATGATCGACAATGATATCTAGAATATTAAAAATAAGATAATCAACTTTGTTGTTGCTTATCTTCTTTCTTCGTTTCTGAATTCTTTGAATTAGTGGTTTAAATATTGGGTGTCCTGTTTCTTTGAAAGTAAGCACACAATTTTTATGGAGTACTAAGCTAAAATGTTCGTTGGTTAATTTTCGCTCTTTTTTATCATACGAAAGTATCTTCATAGTAACTAAAAAGGCATTTTCATACTCTTCGAATTTTGGACGTGCAGTAGTATCAATTACTTCAGATAGTATATGAGCATTAATTTTATTGTCTTTTAGCTGTTCAATTAGTGGTACATCATGTATACCATTAAAATTAATCCAAGTAATCGATTCAGAGTCTACATATTTTCTTGCATCCTCAATCGTTTCTAATTTTTGCTCATGATAATGTTCTGGTCCGAAATCAATTAAACTGACTTCTACATCTTCTGTTTTTTGTTCACCAACGAAAACAAGTTCATCGGGCGATTTACCAATAGTTTTATGTTTGAGTAGACTGAATTTTATCATTAGTGTTTATTAAAACGTGATTTCCGAAGTTAATTATCTTTAAAATGGAAAAAAAACATCTTTTTTTGATGTTGGAATATTTATTAAAGATGTTAAAATATTCATATAAATTGATTCATTTATCAACCGATTGCAAACATCATATTCCTATATTAATATAGAAAGTACATTAACAAATATATAAACAATGTCCAATTTTTAGCTAATCGTGCCTATTTTTTAATGACATTACTTCCCTTTATTTTCTCAAAATTAAGGGTATCTTTAAAAGTGCAAATCATTACTTTAAAATTAGATATCGAAATGAACCTTAAAAAAATACTATTTATTGTATTTTCTTTCTTGTCAATACAACTAGCAGCGCAATCCTTTACAGGACAACAAGTGAATCAAGGATATGCGATTTTTAGTAATCAAGTATCATTTATTTTTGATGAGACTATTTATGACAAACAACCCAATCGTGTTGTAGTGACGGGTACTTTTAGAGGTTGGGATAGTGACATGGAGACCAAAGAATGGGATCTGAAAAAAACGGGTGGTCAATGGATTCTTACATTTGATAATACCGATTTTAAAGTGATTGGTCCAACAATGGAATTTAAGTTCAGAATTAATGAAGGTGAATGGTTAGGACCTGCATCGGTAGCTCCTAATGAAAAAGGAGGAAACCTAGTATTTATGATGGATACAGTTCTCCCTGGTTTAAAAGCAGAGCTAAAAAACGAAAACCTAATTTGGGCAACAATTGTGGGAGAAAGACCACTTGACCCAACAAAATATCTTATTACAAACGCACAAGGTGATACTATCAAGGTAAAAGGTGTATTACCAAATGAAGCAACAACAACATTAATTGTACCTGCTGAGCCATTAAATAAAAAGAGAGTTTATTATTTACATATGCCAGATCAAGAATTGTCTGCCTTATGTTCTTTTGATGGATGGTTTAGAGATACTTTCTCTACAAAAGAGTTAGGTGCCAATATCGATGATGGAAAAACCACTGTACGTTTATTTGCTCCAAGAGCCACAGGAGTGAAACTTTACCTTTATAAAGGAAAAGACGATACAAAAGCCGAAAAAGTAATTGATATGAAAGAAGATCAAGATGGTGTTTGGGAAGCATTTTTTGATGAAGACCTTCATGGTACTTGGTACGATTTCACTATTCATGGTTTTGATGATCCGGGTAACTTATTCTATGAAACTACTAAAGCACACGTTTCAGATCCTTACACAAGAGTAAGTGATGACACTTGGGGTAAATGTAGAATGTGGAGAAGAACTGTTCCTGCAACTCCATTAAAAAATGGTATTCCTGCTATGGAAGATGTGATTTCTTATGAAGTACACGTTCAAGATTTTACGGATCGGTTACCAGTTGATGAATCTATTAAAGGTAGATTAGCAGCAATGCATAAATCTGGTTTGAAAAATAGCAAAGGTCAGAAAATTGGTTTCGATTATTTAGTCGACTTAGGAATTAACGTGGTACACTTGATGCCAATTCAAGAATACTTACACTATCCAACAGACGATTGGAAAGCTTCTTTTGAGAATGATGAGTACATGAAATCTCAAGGAGTGAGCGAAGAAAATTACCAATGGGGATACCGTACTTCTCACGCAATGGCTGTAGAAACTAGATATAGAACTGTTGGTAAAGAATCAGGTGAGGAAAGAAACGAATTCAGAGATTTAGTTCAGGCATTCCACGACAAAGATATCGCAGTTATTATTGATATTGTGCCCAACCATACAGCAGAAAATATGGATGGAAACGCATGGATCTTTAACTTTAATGGTATTGACAAGCAGTATTACTATAGAACAAAAGATTTAGAGCATATCGGTGATTATGGTAACGAAGTGAAAACCGAAAACCGTCCAATGACACAACGTTGGTTAATCGATCAATGTCAGTACTACATTAAAGAGTTTGGTATTGATGGATTTAGAATTGACTTGGCAGGACAAGTAGATCAACAAACACTTATTGCTTTAAAAGAAGCGATTGGACAAGATAAAATTGTTTATGGTGAGCCATGGATTGGATCAAATGATCCTGAATTTGAAGCAAATCCATCATGGGATTGGTACAAGGAAGATTCACCAATCACTTTCTTCCAAGATGATTCAAGAACAGCCTTCAAAGGACCTGTATTCAAATTATCAGACCCTAAAGCCGATCGTGGTTGGGCTGGTGGAAAATCATCAGAAAGAGCAGGAGTGATGAAAGGTTTGGAGAACTCTAACAAAGAAGACGTAACGCCAAATTCTGGTATCACTTACCTTGATATCCATGATAACTTTGCTTTATCAGATCAATATGGTGGAGAAAAGTTTGATGGTCGTACAAGTGTAGATCAAGACAATTATAAAATTGCAGTCACTTTGATGTATACTTCTTTAGGGCCAATCGTTACTAACGGTGGTTCTGAGATCATGCGTTCGAAAGCAGATGCTCCTTTAAAAGAAGTGGTGAAAACGACGAATAAAGGATATAAAGTATATATGCACGGTTACAGAGATACCTATAACCATAGAACAGCGAACCAATATGCATGGGAAACTGTCGGTCAGCAACCAATATCAGGAAATACCAACGATTACAAAAATATGTTGGCTTTCTGGCAAGGAATGAACGAGTTTAGATTATCAGACTACGGTAAAGTATTTCGTTTAGGAACTGAAGTTCCAGAAGGATATTATCAATTTATCGCTCCTGAAAACGAAGATCAGTTGGGGTATATCATCGATGAGAAAGTATTTGTTTTATTAAACGTTGATGAGAAAGCCAATAGCTTTGATAATGTAGAGCTTCCTGAAGGGAATTGGAAATTAGTAGCCAATAACAAATCCGTAAATATCCTTAAAGGAGTAAAGGATACTGATAAGAAGTTGAACAAGTTGAAGGGAGGAAAGCAGAGTATCGAAATGCCTGCGACTTCTTTGAAGATTTGGGTGAAGGTGCAATAATTTAAACTTATCAATATCAAAAAAGGAATCAGATAAATATATTTGATTCCTTTTTTGTTTATTCCTTAGTCTAAGGATTAATTACATCCCTGGACCTTGTGGTCTAAAGAAGAACTCTTCTTTTACAATTTTACCATCTTTTACTTCGTAAACAGCAATCTCAGAACTATTGCTTCTTTGTCCAGTAGGTTTAAACGTGGCATCCATTCCTAATACAATAGAAAAGAATTCATCTGCGACAATAGGTTCGGATACTTCAAATCCATGAACTTCCATCATTTCTTCGAATTGCTTTCCTTTCATGGCCAAACCTTCTTTCCCTTTTACTTCTTTTACAGGAGCTCCATCAGGCTCGATACTCACACACTCGTCTGAGTATAATTCTTCATGGGCAGTAGCAAAATCTCCTTGACGACATAGTTCAACTAGTCGATTAGCAATCTCTTGAATAGTCATAGTTATTTTTTAGGATATGTAAATATTTAATGGTTATAAATTACGCATCAGGAAGTACAATTAAAAATACTTATTGTTATTTATTCGCCAAACTCATAATTGTATCATATGAAATTCCTAAATGATTATGGATTCCCACAGCAATATTTATGGTGAGTTTCTTTTTGCCATTTAGAAAATCACCCATTCTTGAAGGACTTATACCAATTAATTGAGATAACTCTTTAATCGTAATATTATTATTAGACATCTTATACTTAATGTAGTCTAAAGTAGAAGGTTCCTCCATTTTCATCCCATTTTTATATTCATACACATCAATAGCTTCAGCAAGACTACTGATAGTATTATTTTCGGTATTATTCTCTATAGAATCGTCTGCTTCAATCATCAATTTTTCTAGTTTCTTTAAAGCAGTTTCGTATTGAGTTTTATCTTCTATTGTCATCATCATCATATATTTTTAATATCTTTTATTTTATCATATTCAGAATGTTTTCCTATAAAACGAACAAAAAGAATATTTTGACCAAAAAGGATTAATGCAACCATTCTATATTCATTTCTTTTAATATTGAATACGTACCTTTTATTCCCGACATTATCTACGCTATCAAATGCTTTTTTTAGATCGTTTGCATTCTTTCCCTTAAATCGTCATAGGTCACTGACAAACACTTTAAAAATCGAAAGATCGTTTTTATGTTTTTCAGCAAAATCTTTAATAGTTTGTTCGCTTATAATTCTCATTTTCAAATATACATAAAAGTATATATGTATACAAAAATGTGTATAATCATCAAGTTTATAACAAATGATTCGGTAAGAATAAAAGACGATTCAGTATTTATATAGTCTTTTCAATCTTTACATTTTCTGTTTGGGTTTGAAAAATTGCAGTTTCAGTAATAATAATGAGCTGTACAATGTTGATTGGCGTTAGATATAATGTAACAAAAAACGAAAAAGATTTAGAGTTTAGATAGATGAATAGAGAGTTATATGCTTAGCTGAAACTAAACCATTAAAAATAAGACAGTGAATAAGAGGCTTAGCTAATACTAAAACCATAAGACATTAACATTGACCATTGCTTTAGAGGGCAATGCTCGATTAAAAGATTTAGAGTTTAGATAGATGAATAGAGAGTTATATGCTTAGCTGAAAACTAAACCAATTAAAAATGAGACAGTAATTAACAACTTAGCTAAAAAATAAAACCAGAAGAAATTAACATCGACCATTACTTTAGAGGGTAATGTTTGATAAAAGATTTAGATAGATGAATAGAGAGAGATAAACTTAGCTAAAAACTAAAACATAAAATTAGAACCAATTGAATCTCGACTTAGCTAAAAACAAAACCAAAAAATATTAAAGTCTAAAAACTAATTAAGTTGTTATAAAGTTTTGATAGACTAAAAAATTAAAATTGATAGATAAATACAGAACAGATTTAGTATTCGTACAGCACTAAAGACTTTCGGAAATCCGGGGGTCTTTTTTTATATTCTATACCAAAAAAGTTGGTTTTTATCTTTCAAAGTTAACAGATGAAATCGCTCATAATACAATCAAATTGATGGTTTTTCTTAATTGTATATTGTTATTCATTACATTTGTATAAATGTATTTAACTTTTGTATATGACTAACAGTACTAGATTTCTCTACGAGAAGGTAAATCACTATGCCCCATATTTTATGATTGATGGTGCTATTTGTTTGAGTTATAAAGATCTAGGTGATGTGTTTGGAACAAGTTCCTCTGGAATAGCAAATTATATTCGTCAGTATCGTTTAAACCACAATTTGGAAGCAAAAAGTAGAATTACTTTTTACAAAACACGAAGAAAAGACGGAACGCTTAGACAATTCAAAAAATACGGCAGAGTGATTAATTTTAAACTCCCTTTTGGTAGTTAGTTTCGACAGTATTAATGTAACCATCATTCTTAATTGAGTGGTGGTTATTTTTTTCTTAAACTTTATCTAAATCGGTCTAAAAGAAATCACCTTTGAGTGAACCATGTCATAGAACAAATTAAAATCAAATTGATAATAATTTTAATAGAAACATCTAATGATTGAATAAATAGAACTGGAAGGTTCGTTTTTTACAAAAAATATATATTTTTGCATGTTTTAAAAATAAATCAAATTATAAGAAAGAGAAACAATGAGTTTTCAACTATCTTTTCCAAGTAATGCATTATTTGTAGGGCATAAAAACCCTGATACTGATTGTACATGTTCAGCAATCGCAGCAGCAAACTTATGGGGCGGTACTCCAATCGTTCAAGGAGAATTAAACCCTGAAACCACTTTTGTATTAGAGCAATTTGGTGTCAAAGCACCTGCTTTCGAAGATAACTTTGCAGGAAAAGATGTAGTGATCGTAGATCATAACCAAACTACTCAATCTGCAGCTTCTGTAACAGAAGCAAACATCCTTTCTATAATTGATCACCATGCTGTTCAGGATAACTTCTTTTTCCAAAAAGGACCTATCCATATTGACATGCGTACAGTAGCTTCATGCTGTACAATTATTGCAGATTACTACGAAGAAATGAACGTAGAAATCACAAAAGAAATGGCAGGAGTAATGTTGGGAGGTATCCTTTCAGATACTTTAGCTTTGACAGTTCCTCATACAACAGAAATCGATAAAGAAATCGCAGCTAAGTTAGCTAAGATTGCAGGTATCGAAGATGTAGCAGATTTCGGTCAACAAATGTTGATTGCCAAGTCTGACCTTTCTAAATATACTGCCGCTGAAATCTTAAACTTAGATTACAAAGATTTCATTTTCGGTGATATCAAGATTGGTTTCGGTGTTTGCGAAAGCTTATTGATTGATAAGGTTAAAGCGAAACACGACGAAATTACTGCAGCAATGGTTGAGAATAAGAAAAACGATTACAACGCAATTTTCTTTGCCTATGTTGATCTTACAACCAACAACTCTGTAGTTATCGGTGCAGACGATGCTGATTTCGCAGTATTAGAAGAAGCTTACGGTGTATCTAAAGGTGATCTAGGCGTTGCTTTAGAAGGTAAGATCTCTCGTAAAAACGATTTTATCCCTCCAGTATCGGCTTACTACAATAAGTAATCGGATATATTTAAAAGGCTGTATCATTAACCTTGAATGAATTTCAGGGCTAATGATACAGTTTTTTTGTATCCACACCTCTCATCTGAAATTTGTGTTATACTAACTGTAATTTATGTAAGATGATTTGATCAAATAGTAGAATCTTTGTATCATGAATTAAAATTTAGATGAAGATGAAAGATCAGATCACACATATAAAATCAATCCACGAGTTGCACCAATGTATGGGGCTACCTGCACCCACTCACCCTTTGATGACCATTATTGATGGTAAGGATATAGAAGTTACTCAGAAAATGATAGGTATGAAATGGAGTTCAGATCTCTTTTATATCGCATTGAAAGATAAAAGCTGTGGGATGCAATATGGCCGTAATACCTACGATTTTGAGGAAGGGGTTTTGATTTTTGTGGCTCCACATCAAGTGATCTCGGCGACAGAGGAAATTAAAAAAGGAGATACTGATGGGTGGTTGTTATTCTTTCATCCCGATTTATTTATTGGAACCGAATTAGGCGATAAAATAGATCAATATTCATTTTTTAGTTACGATGCGAATGAAGCACTTCATTTATCAGATCAGGAACGTCAAATGCTGATGTTGGTTATTGATAATCTTAAGGCAGAAATGAATAATAGAATCGATAATCATAGTCAGAATGTGATGATCTCAAACCTAGAATTATTACTCACTTACAGTTCTAGGTATTATGAAAGACAGTTTAATACAAGAAAAAATCACCATTCAAGTGTAGTCACCCAAGTTGATAAACTATTGAAGAAGTATTATGACGAAGGTAATTTTACACTCACAGGTATGCCTAACGTTCAATATTTTGCCGATGAAGTCAATCTGTCTTCTAACTATCTAAGCGATTTATTGAAAAAAGAAACAGGACGATCGGCCAAAGATCACATCAATGATTTTGTCATTGATAAAGCCAAACACATTTTATTAGGAACGGATTCATCCATAAGTGAAGTGGCCTATAATCTCGGATTTAATTATCCACACTATTTCAGCCGTTTATTCAAGAATAAAACCGGAATGACGCCTAACCAATTTAGAGATAGAAATTAATACTATTTTGAGTTGGTGACAGGTTCAAAAATGATATTTCTCTCCGTCTCTTTTTTATACTTGTCCATTTTATTCAACTTCTTGACTTTTTGAGGACGGTAGTTATAATTGTCAGGTTTTAGAATACACTCTACTTGATATTCCAACATTTTTTCAAAAGGTAAAAGGAAGTCTGAAGTGGAGCAGTTTTCTAATTTATTATCAACTAATAAATTGATGACCGTATATACGGACTCAATGGTACTTAGGCATAAAGATTCTGGCTGTTGTTTGATAATGAATTTAGATTGGATTTCATTGTCAAAACTCACTCGAGGAATCTTTTGAAGATTGGTACTTAAACGAAGCATTTTACGGGCAAGAGGCCACGTTCCATCCAAAATAAAAATGTAAGGAGTTTTTCCTAAAAAAGAATTCATTTCAGACTGACTTTTTATAGACAGGTTGAAATTTTCTTTTCCTGGGTAGAGTAAGAAAGAAGCATTCGATTCATCATTCAGAATTTCATTTACTCTTCTATTTTCAGTAAAATCTACATCCACAATAATTTCCGAGTTTTTCAATTGTAAATGTGCCATATGCCCTGTACCATTTTTCTCTTTATGGTGTTCTTTGGGATGCATAAGAAATACAAAACGAGTATTAGTAAGTATAGGGTTAGTATGCTTACAAATACATGAACTTTCAGGTCGCATACATTTGTAACATTTATTTCTCGGATTTTCTATATCAACTCGCAAAGTATATATCTTTTAATTATTCATCACAAAAACGGCGTAAGTTGTCGATAATCAAATTGACAACCAAACTTCTTCATTTCTATTTTTATTCGAAACGGATATGTTTGATTTTTTTCACAATTCATGATCAAAGTGAAAGAAGTTTATGATGTATCGTTATTTTATTAGTTAAATGATTTGTGTTTTTCATCAAGTAATTTGTGTTCTTTTACTAATTTGATAATCAAGATATTTGTGTAGTAAGTTTAAGAAACATCAAAACAAAAACTATCATGAAAAACGTAGCATTAATCACAGGAGCATCATCAGGAATCGGAAAAGAATTTGCAAGAATCCATGCGGAAAAAGGAGGTGATCTGATTGTTGTTGCAAGATCAGAGAATAAACTGATTGAATTGAAAAATGAACTTCAGGAAAAATATAAAACTGAAGTGATGATAATTACAAAAGACCTTTCGAACTTATCTGAAGTGGAGAAGGTGTATCAAGAAGTGAAGAATGCCAACGTTGCCGTAGATATTTTGATTAATAATGCTGGATTTGGTGGACTTGGAAAATTTCATGAAAGAGAGTGGGAGAAAGATTTAGCCATGATCAACCTGAATATCACAGCGCTTACAGCACTTACACGATTCTTTTTGGATGATATGGTGAAGAGAAATAAAGGTAAAATTCTAAATGTTTCTTCAACAGCTAGTTTCTTACCAGGACCAATGCAAGCCGTATATTATGCAACGAAAGCCTATGTGACCTTTTTTAGTAATGCCATTGCTCAAGAGTTACACGATACGAATATTACAGTAACCGCATTAATGCCTGGAGCAACAGAAACAGGTTTTGGTAGTACTTCAGGTATGGATAAAACAGATCTTTTTAAAGATACTGCTTCACCGCATACAGTAGCTTTGGATGGTTACAATGGTATGATGGCAGGGAAGTTAGATGTTATTACTGGTTTAACTTTCGCACAAACACTAATGTTGAAAGCTGCACCACTCACACCAAAGAAAATCTTGCTCAAACAAATTTATGATATGCAGCAAGAAAAGTAACAATTTAAATCCAACCTATTTTTTCTTTCACTTTAGTGTGAGAAAAAAAACAATAAAAAACCCACGATTTCAATCGTGGGTCTCTCCAAGATATCTGAGATATATTTTTGTATATATCACGATATCGTAGGTTAAAAATATGGTATAAGAAACTATCTCTAGTTCACTTTTTCAATTACAATAATACCTTCAGGATTTGTACCAGCAGTACCTTGTTGTAAGTTGTACTTACCAGCACCTGTTTCAACTAATCTAAGGCTACCGTCCATATCTAATTTCAAGATATATTTTGTGTTCGCCGCAATTGCTGAATCACTTTCTACTCTAAAATCTAATGCTTTGTGAGCGATATGCAAATCTACTGGCTCGTCGTTATCCGTTTCGATAACATAGCTTAAACCTTTTTTATCAAGACCTAACACAGCACCGTGTACTTCGCCAAGTGGCAACGTTTCTTCCGTCCACATAATTGTGTCTTGAGATTGGAAGTGTAATAAATCAATCATTCCTTCACCTTCTTGCTTATAGAAAGTAACTGTTTGATCGTTCACTTCAACCGTTAAAGACTCTACAGAAACTACTACAGAATCAATACCTGGGATGTCAGTAGCAGTAGTTCTCGCTCCTGATAAAGGGGAAATACCTCCTGATTTAAGAGATACATCAGTTCTTGCGTTGGATGTTGGGGAATCATCGTTGTTACAAGAAGAAAATAGAATTGTTGTAATAGCTATTACAGAAAGTAATACCTTTTTCATAATAAATCGTTTAAATAAAAGTTTCGACAAAATTAGTTTAAATTTTAAAAAATTCAGCGATCACTCCTTTTTTTATCAATCTTTAATTATATGGAAAAGGCCATAAAATACTTAAGAGCTCTTTATGTTGTTTTTGAAAATGGTAAAGAATCCGAATTAAAATTATATAAAAAAAATATTCTTTCTACCTTAGTTTTTAATTTATCAATTCAGTTATCATTAATTCGAATAGTCAGAAAATGAACAAACAATTACTTTTATTTTTACTTTTCATCCCGTTTTTGTCAAATGCTCAATTATTACAACCGCATCATCACGATTACACGGAACAAGATACTTTACGTGGATCAATTACACCTCAACGTGCATGGTGGGATCTTCAACGCTATAATTTATCCGTAGAAGTAAAACCCAATGAAAAGTTTATTCAAGGAAGTAATATCGTTGTTTTCAAAGTAGTTGATGATCAAGAAGATTTACAGATTGACCTACAAGAACCGATGAGGATCACGAAAGTGATACAAGGCAAAGAGATATTGAATTATAGAAGAAAAGGAAATGCCTTTTTTATTGAGCTTGCTAAAAGTTATAACAATAATGATATAGATAGTATTGAAATTTTCTTTGAAGGCACTCCAAGAGAAGCAGTCAAAGCACCTTGGGATGGAGGATTCACTTGGGCCAAGGATGAAAATGGAAACGATTTCATTGCTACTTCTTGTCAAGGATTAGGAGCATCTGTTTGGTGGCCGAATAAAGATCATATGTACGATGAGCCTGATCTTGGTATGGATATATCTATAGAAGTGCCTGCAAACTTAATGGATGTATCAAATGGTCGTTTGGTAAAAGTAAAAAAGAATAGAAAGAAGAAAACCAAAACATATCATTGGAAAGTCGTCAACCCAATTAATAATTATGGTGTGAACATCAACATTGGTAACTATGTACATTTTGGTGAGCATTACGAAGGGGAGAAGGGAACTTTAGATATGAATTATTATGTCTTGGAACATAATTTAGAGAAGGCCAAAAAGCAGTTTACCCAAGCAAAGGACATGATGGAAGCTTTTGAACATTGGTTTGGTCCTTATCCATTTTATGAAGATGGTTTTAAATTGGTGGAAGTCCCTTATTTAGGTATGGAACATCAGAGTTCGGTGACTTATGGCAATAAATATCAAAATGGCTATTTAGGAAGTGATCTAAGCAATACTGGATGGGGTTTAAAATTTGATTTTATCATTATTCATGAAGCAGGTCACGAATGGTTTGCCAATAACATTACCGATAAAGATATCGCAGATATGTGGATTCATGAAAGCTTTACTGCCTACTCAGAATGTTTGTTTGTAGAGTACCATTACGGAAAAGAGGCAGGGTTACAATATGTTAGAGGAACACGATCAGCTATTCAAAACGATCGACCGATTATTGGTGATTATGATGTGAATTCAGAAGGGTCAGGGGATATGTATTACAAAGGGAGTAATATGATTAACATGATCAGAAGAATACAAAATGATGATGAAAAATGGAGAGGATTGCTGAGAGGAATGAATAAAGAGTTTTATCATCAAACAGTAGATACAAAACAGATTGAAGACTATATGTCGGAAAAGGTAGGCATCGATTTGTCCAAAGTATTTGATCAATATTTAAGAAATACATCCATCCCAACATTAGAATATAGAATTATAAAAGGAGGTATTTCTTACCGATACATTAATACTGTAGCAGGTTTTGATATGCCAATTGATGTGACGATCAATGGAAAATCAAAAAGATTAAAAGGATCAACAAAATGGCAAATGATAGAAGCTTCTGACGTTGAATCTTTTGAAATTGACCCGAATTATTATGTGGGTTTAATGGAAATCAAGATCTAGTTTTTTGATGAACCAAAAATCATAATCATTGGCCCAATACTCCAACTGTTTCCATAGTAGAAGTGTGACATTTGTATCATATCAAAAACAAAAACACTTTTAATTATTATGGAAACAGTTACTCTTCAAAATCAAGTAAAAAAGCCGATCGCATTACGTATCATCATGGTATCGTTCTTACTAAAAGTATTCATTGCTTTTGGTTTATACTATGCCATTTCAAATGGAAAACTTGATATTCCTAATGCTAAACCTGACTATATTTTATATACAGCAGGGTTGTATATCATCAATTTAATAGGGATGATTGTATCCGCACTTAATGGTAAATTGCAACTGTTTAGGGCAATCATCATTTTTGATTTTATTATTTCGATACCAGCAAAAGCAGTCATAGGGTTTGTAATGGCTGTTTATTCGTTTGGGTTGACTTTTCATCCTAAAGTGAAGGAGTTTTTTGAATCGAAAAGAAGTATATAAATATAAAAGGTCCGTATGGAGGTTTCTTTATTCATCCATACGAACCTTATTAATTCTTATCCCAAATAAGCATTTGGATTTTCTTCCTCAAAGCCAACTCCTTTTTTCAATTGAGAGATCCTAAAAATCATATCGTTATCCTTAGAATATCCCGATTTATCAAGCGACCAAGTAGTTTTTTTATCACCATTTTCATCAGTATAACATAAGTTGACTAACTGAGCCAATTCATAAGGGTCATTTAATGCAAACTGAGTTCTTTGTGAAGCCAACGTATCCACATTATCAATTGGTACCTCAATTGTTTTACCAAAAAGGGGATTACTGATGATCACGTTTTTTCCATCAGTACTTACATTATTTACTTTTAATAAAATACCTAATAGCAGAAGTGATATCAGAAATAGTGAAATAGGTATGAAATAACTCACCAATGGATGCCCTTTACCCATAAAATAAAATTGATAAGCATAATAGTTACATAATAAGAAACAGATAAAAAAGATAGGTCTTCCTAAGCTCATTCGTTTCGATGATAGTGTCTTCATTTTATCTTTTTAAATCGTGATAAATTGGTTCTCTTTTTTCGAATCCATTAACTGGAATCTCAGGGATCTTAGCATTTAGAGCGTTTGTGATTTTATAAAATCCAAAACCTGCTGACGCAATTAACCACCAAATTCCCTTTAATCTGAAACTCCCTGAGTCTCTCATTGATGCAATTTTGAAGAAGGCAAAAATAGAGACAATAACTAAAGTTGCAGATCCCGCAAGGATATCATTTCTTTTTTGTTTTGCAAGTCTCTCTCTTTCCATTTGAATTCCGAAAATTGCCCATTCTGCAATCTCATAATTCGAAAATAACTTAGAAGAATGTTGCTTAATTACAAAATTAAGGTTCCCTCCATTCAGAGCTGTTTTTCTTACATCACCTTTAATTTTGATGGAGTGTTGTTTGATAAAAAACTCAACTGCATCATTATAGATATCAGTAGGGTAGTTTTTTAATTCATCTTTAATCTCTTGAAGGCTTTTATCTTCCTTTACTTTTTGATCAATTTCTTTTTTGATCTCATTACGAATTTCTTTTCTGGTTTTGACATACAAAGAATCAGCAGCTAAGGCACTTTTCTTGACCTCTTTTATTCTTTGTTTAATTGATTTTTCATCTTTTCCTTGGAGCAATAGTTCTCTACACTCAGCATTAATGTCTAGTTCAGTCAGCATTGATTAAAAAGTTTTAATTAAAAAGTCAGTACAATATAAGCATAAAAAGATTTTAGTAAAGTTTAGGCATAAAAAAAGGAGATGACTTTATCTCCTTATAATCTAATCTTGTGATTATATGAATTTGTGATAGTCCACAATTTTTTGTGATCCATCGTCCTTTAAGACATATAAATATTTTAGCTGTCTGTGCTTATCGAAACCTGTTACATACTTGTTTTCTGTATGGAATGGTATAGTGTAAAGCACTTCAGTTTTGCTTTCTATTCTAATGTCACCTCCCTTATATACACATTTTAGATCTGACTGATTATTATCAGATAATCTTTGGTTGATTTTCGCAACCACTTCTAATGCGGGATGGGCATTAGTTTCATTTTCTTTGACTGGATCGTTTGTGTTTTCCTTAATGATGTGAAAACTCATCGATAAGATAGATAGACAAACAAACAGAATCAATGGTGTTAATCTTTTCATTGCTGGGTAATGGTTTATTTAGTTGACGTTGCTTTGATGCATTTTACTTCATTGACGTGATATTTCAAAGGAAGTACTGTTGGGATTACACTTATTAAGAGTCTTCTTAGATAATTACAATAGTTAAATAGGATTTATCATAGCGATTAACATTTATTTAACTTGTAGTGGATGTTTTATTTATCATTATTTCAATAATCGAAAAGCTCAAGCTAGATGTTTTTCCTTTGAGGTCACAAATAATATAACAAAGAACACACCTAATAAGTTTCAGTAATCTTCAGATTAATGCATATCAATATGAATTGGAATGATGTGATAGGAGTTCACACTTTTACCATTACACTGTGCAGCTGTCCAATTTCCTTTAGTTACTTCATCAAAGACTTCGTCTAAATTAGCTATTGTTTCATTATACTTTAACATTCTTTCGCCTGTCACTTCACCATTTTTAGTCACAATAAAAGCAAAATAATATTTAGGTCCTTCAACTCCCATTTTTTTAAAATCGACATTATACTTAATGGCTTTTCCCACATTTTTCATTCTATGTGAGATATGTATATCGGAGATAGGAGGGTGTTCTACTTCTGTGTAAACTTGTAAATTGGTTAATGTATCAATTTCAAATACACAAAGTATATCATCATTTTGGGCAAAAATGATTGAAGAAGGTAAAATTAGCAAGAGAGTAAACAGCAGTTTGAATTTCATTTGTAATTAGCTTTTGGATAACGTCAACTAAATTACAATAAAATCTTAAAATAAAGCAACTTAACTAAAAAAAATAGGCTATCGGAAAATTGAATTTCCGATAGCCTAAATATTTATCTATATAATTAGAAGCTCATTTTCAAACCTACTGAATAGGTTCTTCCGAGTCCCATATAGTAACCACTCATTGTCATGTTGCCCAATTCGTCAACACCACCTTGAAGTCCTTGTACAGCATAATCAGTATCAAAGACGTTGTTTACTCTGAAATTGAAAATACCATCAAATCCGCCCATTTGGAAGGCATAGTTAAAACCAAGGTCAACTAAGTTATATGAAGGCATTTCGTAAGCACTCTTACCACTGAATTCCTCAGAATCTCTTCTTGTAGGATCGTAATCAGCGAATAAGTTACCAAAGTAGTTCCAGTCAGCGGTTAATTTCAACTTAGGGAATACTTCATACTCAACACCTAAAGCGGCAGTTGTTTGAGCAGAGTTACCTACTTCAGCACCTGCGATATAAACGTTTACAGTATCGATAGGATTCTGTTGATCATCGAAGATTTGAACGTCTTCTAAGTCGTTCATCCATCTCCAATCACCTAATGAAGCCATTGCTGTAATTGTTAATTTATGGTTCACACGGTACGACATGTCGATTTCGATACCTTTGTGCAATGCATTTACACCAAGAAGGTTAGCAGTGTAAGGGTTTCCATCTTCCCAAACCGTTTTTACAAACGATTTATCTTGCCATAATGTGTAGTAACCGTTCACGTTAGCTCTGAAACCTTTGTTACGGTAACCATATCCAACTTCACCAGAAAGAATTTTCTCGTTTACTGCGTCTGGGTTAACATCGTTTTGGTAGTTCAAGAATACAGCATTAAAGAAAGGCTGTCTCGAGATATAACCACCGTTGATGAATACATTGTGGTGTGCATCGATGTTGTAGTTAGCACCAGCTTTTACTGAACCACCTAAGAAGCTTTGCCAGTCAGTTGTTTCAGTACCAGATTCATAACTAAAGTAGTCAATTCTTTGGTAAGCTTGGTGAGATACAGCACCTGAAATAAATGCTGATAATTGATCTTTAGAGTATTCAGCTTGACCGAATAAACCTTGCCATTGTACTCTACCATCGTTATGGTAACCCACTTTATCACCTACTTGCGTTTGACGGTGAGGTTGAGAAGCCATTTGCGTGTCTACATAAAAGTCACCACCCATCAAGTCTTCTACTTGTTGGTAATGCTCACCTAAGTAGTAACGAAGGTCTAAACCACCTGTTAACGTCCAGTTGTCGTTCAATTGGTGAGTCAAAGTTGATAAAGCACCTGTCCATAAGTGGTTGTTATAACCTGCTCTGTAGGCACCTTTTGATGAACCATCTTCGTTTCTGTTGTTTGCTACATAAGCATCCCAATCGATGATACCACCAGTTGAATTGTCTCTGTAAGCACTTTCGAAGTGTCTATCTTCTGATACAATACCAGTACCGCCACCGCGACCAACTGATACATAAGCTGAAGTTGACAAGTCAGTTTTTTCGTTGATTGTCCAGTAGTGGTTCAACGACATTTGAGGTTTGTGGTAGAAGTTCTCGTTAGTATTGAACTCTTGACCATTTCTGTAACCCCAGTCTTTATTGTAACGCTTACCGTAACGATCATACTCTTCTTCAGATACGTAAGATCTTCTCTGACCGTGCGTTTGAGGTGCTCCGAATGTAGTGAAGGCTAGTGTGTGGTTGTCGTTGATTTTCTTCGAAATGTTTACAAAGTAAGAATAACCCTCGAACTGTGTTCCGTCCACATAACCATTACCTGAAGTCTTAGATAAAGCAGTAGATACTGCCCAACCATTATCCATAAGACCAGTAGAAAGTGTAACTCCAGTTTTTAAGTAACCGTCATTACCCATTCCCATAAATACATTACCACCTTTTTCAGCGTCAGTAGTTTTTGTTAGGATGTTAATAGTACCACCAACAGAAGGTACTGCTAACTTAGAGGCTCCTAAACCTCTTTGCACTTGCATTGTTTTAGTAACATCGCCCAAACCAGCCCAGTTTGACCAATATACTTTACCATTCTCCATGTCGTTTACTGGAACACCGTTAATCATAACAGCAACGTTCTCAGAATCGAAACCACGAAGTGAAATACGTGAATCACCGTATCCACCACCAGCATCAGAAACATAAACACCAGGAGATGATTTTAAAACTTGCGGGAATTCTGCGTTACCCAATTTCATATCAATTTTGTCCGCAGAAACTGTAGAAACCGCCACTGGCGTTTTTCTATCTACAGCAATAGAAGCTAAAACTTCAACCTCTTGTAAACCAATAGCATCAGATGCCATTTTTACAGTACCTAAATCAATAGGAGTACCATCAAGTTGTACGTTTTGTTTTACGGTAGTCATTCCGACAAATGAAATGATTACATTTTTTTGGCCATTACCTTTTGCTTGAAAGGAAAAGTTACCGTCAAAATCCGTTATTGCGCCAGTTGTTGTACCTTCGATAGATACATTTGCTCCTATAACAGGTTCACTAGAAGACTCGTCGATTACTTGTCCACTAATGACAGTTTGTGCTAAGGATACGCTTGTAAGACATACAAGCATAGCAATAATTGATAGTAGTTTTTTAAACATTTTAGAAATTAATTGATTAGGTTGTTTTTTTAACTGATTTCTGAGTGCAAAACAACTACATCAATGTGAACTTAATGTTTCTATTTAGCCTTGTTGAATTTAATTAATCCCACTTAACGTTTTAAAGATTTTATAAGACCCAATTTAAATTTATAAGATAAAAAAATTAACATGTAAGACCTCAAACAATGAGTGTTTACATTGATTAAATAAAAGTAGTAGGAGTCTAATGTTACGGTAAAGTGAATGATTATTCAATATTTACAATTACCCGATATTATTAGTAAAAGTTATTGAATGAAATGGGCCTTTTTATGGGTTATTTGAACGTTTATTCTCTTTATGTAGTTTCGTTTTTTTTATTAAAAAATGCTATTTTAGGTAGTAGTAGAGAGTAGGTGCTGAATCTACGCTCCTCATAACGCGAGCACGAGTCTGGAGACTCGCGCTAGTGTAGGATAGTTTACCGCCGCTTTTCACTCATCGCTCTTCACTCTTCACACCTTTCCCCTACATTTCACGTTTTTCATTTTTAACTTTTCATTTTTAATTTAAATATTGCTTTTCATTTTTCATTTAAAAAAATGGTATATTTATCAAGTAATTAAACGGACAAACAAAGCAAATGGCTAAGGTATATACCATACACGATATCGCAATACGACTAAACATTTCTAAATCAACGGTTTCTAGAGCATTAAGAAATCATCCTGATGTGAGTAAAGAAACTAAGCAGGCTGTTTTTGATATGGCAGAGAAATTAAATTATCAAAAAAACATTCTAGCATCTAATTTAGCATCAAAAAGTACAAATTTGATAGGTGTAGTAATTCCTGAAATCGCTAGACAACATTTTTTTGCTCAAGCATTAAGTGGTATTCAAAAAGTAGCTAAGGAAAATGGGTACATCGTCATGGTTTGTCAATCCAACGAAGAACTTCAAGAAGAGATTAATCAGGTACGTGCTTTAGTTAATAGTCGAGTGGCAGGAATATTAATATCTTTATCCAAAGAGACCAATAGTTTTGGACATCTTCAAGAGGCTTTAGATAGAAATATACCTGTAGTGTTATTCGATAGAGGAACAGATCAATTGGAGGTTTCTCAAATTACAGTAGACGATTATAAGGGTGCTTTTGATATCACACAACATCTAATCGACCAAGGGTATTCTAATTTGGCCCATCTATCAGGTCCAATGAGTTTGTCAATTAGTCAGAAAAGATATAATGGTTTTATTGATGCACTAAAGAATAATGGTTTGAATTCAGCTGAAGCGGTGGTGTATCAATGTGATAACTTAAGCTTAGATGCCAAAGAAGCAGTAGATCGATTATTGTCTATGAAGAAACAACCTGATGCTGTTTTTTGCATGAGTGATTACATGGCGATTCAAGTTTTAAAACATCTTAAGGATAGTGGATTGAAAGTCCCTCAGGATATTGCTGTAGCCGGGTTTGCTGGAGATCCAATAACAGAATTGATGGAACCCCAAATATCTACAGTAGAACAACCTGCTTTTGATATTGGTGTGCAAGCTGCCAAACGATTAATTATGGAAGTGGAAACGGAAGACAAAGAAACATTGGGCTTTGTAAATAAAGTACTTCCCACGAAAGTAATCTCACGTTCTTCTACAGTAAAATAAAAAATATGCATTATTTATCAGTTGATGAAGTAAAGGAACTTTGTCAGACGTCTACATATAGCTTAAAAAATTTCGTTTCAGATCAGAAAACTCTTTTTCCTTATCAACTAGAAAATTTATTTGATGAAGCTGAAAGAGGTACTATTCGAAATCAAGATATTCAATCCTTTTTTCGATTAAATCAGAATAAGAAATTTACTATATGTAAAGAAGTGAATCAATTAGGGAATTTGGCGGAAGGTTTTCCCATAAAGATTCCTAAATTCCCTCATTTTAGAACAGCAGAACATTTATATCAGTGTCTACGATTGGATATTTCTAAAGGACAAGAAGTATTTGAGAAACAATTGATGATTATTGATCAAACATCAGGAGAAGGAGCAAAGCTGATGGGAGATAGAAAAGAAGAAATGCGTTCTTTTTGGCACCCTGAGTGGCTGATGAATGATTGGGAGATGAGAGATTTACCATTCAATAATTATCAAGAAAAACATTGGAAGGCAAAAACAGAGATCATTAATTGTATGTGGTTTGTTTTGCTACATAAGTTAGGCAGCAATCGAAAAGAGTTTGCTAGAGTACTTTTAAAAAATGGAGCCGTACATCAATCTCCAATTGTTCAAGTGGAGAAAAACAACCGTAACGCAGATCTATTTTGGGGTGCAAAAGTAGAACAGAATGCGACTATTAGAGGAGTAAATATGATGGGTAAATTATTAGGTAGATTGAGGGATATGTACCGAATGGAATTACTCATGAAGAAACCAGAATTAGAAATTCTAAAAGTAAAAGCGCCAAAATCATTTACCTTAATAGGAGCGGAAGTGGGTTTTGTAGATTATAACTAAGCACTTTCTGAGATATGTCAAACCATGTACGGACGTTGCACTGCAACGTCCTGTGAGCCATTTTTTTAATACATCCAAACAGATAAAAGAAACACATTAAAAATCAGTAAATTGTAACAACAGACATACTTTACCTTTTATACAATCAAAAAAATGAAATTATATTTTATCAATTTACTTTTACTTTTTGGTCTATTATTTAACACAAATTGTGATGGTGTTTTAGCATCAGATGTAGATGCTAAACCTAGAGTGTTTATTGTTACGGAAAGATGGAAAGCAGATTACATTGTGAGTACAGTAGATCAAAGTTACAAAGCAGATATTATTGTGTCATCCAAAAGTTGGGACGCTACAGCTGACTGGATATTAGTCGATAAGCAATACCAAGCAGACCATACCATGTACATTACTGGAAAAAAATGGGAGGCTGATAAACTCATCTATATCAAGTAATGTTGGTTAATGCCAGTAAAATGTTACGTAAGAATGAATCAGTATTCATTAATTAGGAATAATTAACAGGATATTTCACTTGATTGTTAATTAAGTGTAAATTAGACATTGATATTGAGGTGCTTCATTGTGCATATTTGCACCGTGATTTTGATGTATTGGCGATTACCATCAAAACACCCATTCAGAAAGTATCTGAATGTATTAAAAAACGTCTTAATTTATTAATCCTCATGGTTTCTAAGAAACTTAATTTGTTACTATTGTGTGTCCTTGGTTTGTTCTCTACTACTTTACAGGCACAGAATTTCTCAAGTACTTTTATTGAATACGCTTACGGTTGGAATAACACAGATTATGTAACTGGTGCTAATCCTAAAAATGAAGGAATGAATTTATTTACACTAGATCACACTACAGTAACAAAGTGGGGTGGTGTATATGGTTTCGTTAACTTCATGACAGCCCCTGATGGTTTTTACACAACAGGTTATTACAATCAAGATTTAGATCAATCAGCTGGTAAATACAGATTATACTCAGAGGTATCTCCTTGGGTAAGTTTATCTGGCGTTACTGGTAAAGACTTTTCGTTCGGTCCTGTTGCAGATGTTTCTTTGGATGGTCAATTAAACATAGGTAACGGTTTCTTTGCAACTTTAGCCGGTGCAGGTTTGACATTCAAGGCTCCAAAAGGAGGATTCCTAAAACTTTCTACATATTGGAGAAGAGACAACATTCGTGAAGATGCTGTTCAGTTTACTGGTGTATTTGATGTGCCAGTTTGGAAAAAAGCAGGTTTCAGAATCCAAGGTTTCTTCGATTTAATTCCTAACGCTACTAACAAAGTAGAATTTGGTCGTACTGATATGGGTACAGACTTCTTATCGCAAACTCGTTTCTTATTTGATGTGGGTAGAAACACTATCTTCAAAAATGACGAAAACTCTAAATTGGAGATCGGTTGTGATATCTATATGCACTTTAACAAAGACTTAGCAGCGAATAACTCTAATGCTTTCGTACCTCAGCCTTGTGTTCGTTTAACTTTCTAAGTTGCTGATTTATAATATAAAAAGAAGTGTATCTTTAGGGTTTATATCCTATCAATATATAAGAAAATGGAATTACTAGACAAGATTTTCAAACTAAAAGAAAACAATACTACGGTAAGTAAGGAGTTTATTGGTGGCTTAACCACTTTCCTTACAATGGCCTATATTATATTCGTTAACCCCGATATTTTAGGAGAAGCAGGTATGGATAAGCCAGCTTTATTTTCGGTAACGTTAATAGCAGCAATTATTGGTACTTTACTAGCAGCATTCTGGGGTAAAATGCCATTTGCCATGGCTCCAGGAATGGGCTTGAATGCTTTCTTTACCTATACTTTGGTACTAGGTGCAGGTGTGCCTTGGGAAACCGCTTTAGGTATTGTATTTATTTCTGGTGTGGCCTTTGTTATCTTAACTTTTATGGGAGTTAGGGAAAAAATTGCCAATGCCATTCCTTTATTCCTTAGGATTAGTGTTACTGCCGGTATTGGTTTGTTTATCACTTTTATCGGTATGCAAAACATGGGGCTAATTGTGGCAAGTCCAGCTACATTAGTGACTTTAGGTAAATTTAATCCTGCTGTAATTATCTCATTAATTGGTTTCTTTATTATAGTCATTTTAGAATATAGAAAAGTAACTGGAGGTATTTTGATAGGTATTTTATTTATTACGATCTCAGGTATTATTGTTACCTACCTAGGAGAAAATTACACTTGGTTTTCAAATATTTTAGGGGAAAGTGATGCTTACAAAATCATTTTACCAAAAACACTTGTAGATACACCTCCATCAATAGCACCCATTTTCATGAAATTGGATATTATGAGTGCTTTAAAATGGACGTTTATCGGACCAATTTTCTCTTTCATGTTTGTTGATTTATTCGATTCGTTATCTACGATTATCGCTTGTTCAAACCAAGCAGGCTTAACAAAGAAAGACGGTTCAGTTCCACGTTTAGATAAAATATTAGAAGCAGATGCAGCCTCTACTGTGGTAGGTTCAGTATTGGGTACTTCTACTACAACAATATATATCGAATCTGCATCAGGTATCGCTTCAGGAGCAAGAACAGGTTTAGCTTCTGTATTTACAGCCTTGCTGATGTTCGCCTGTTTATTCTTTGCACCAGTTGCAGGTATCGTACCTAAATATGCAACAGCACCAGCATTATTAATGGTAGGTGTGTACATGTTCATGAACATCAAAGAAGTAAAATTTGATAGCATGATCACTGCAGTTCCTGCTTTCTTAACCATCATTTTAATGCCATTGACTTACTCTATCTCAATGGGTATCACATTCGGTTTTATCTCTTATGTGTTATTGATGGTCTTAGGAGGAAAAGCAAAAGAATTACCAGTTACTATGTATGTAATTGGAGCATTATCGGTACTTAACTTAATTGCCGGATAATTTATCACTGAAATCTTAGAATTTAATATATATATCGCCAATTCAATTATTGGAATTAAAGCTCAGGTCATAATGATTTGAGCTTTTTTTTATGTCCAAATTATTACTTGATATCAACACATAAATACAAGAGTCATATAAGGTTTTATCATTTTTTTTAGAAAATTTTTAAAACAAGTGAGTTGAAAATAATATATGTCGTCTTTACACTAATAAAAGCACATTGTAATATTTTTTATTAATTAAGTAACTCAATATTATGAGAACTAAGATGTTTAATTTAAAAAGCGTAAGCGTACTATTTGCTCTTATGTTAGTATTTTGGTCTTGTGAAGAGGACCAAGATATCACAAAAGTTGAAGTATCTGCTTCATTTACTTCTGAAGTAGAAGGTTTAAAAGCTACATTCACTAACACTTCTGAAAATGCGACTTCATATGAGTGGGACTTCGGTGATGGTAATACTTCTACAGAAAAAAATCCTTCAAACACTTACGAAGCGGGTGGAGATTATACTGTCACACTAACAGCTTATGGTGAAGATGAATCAGATATGGCTGAAGAAACGACAACAGTAACTGTAACATCTGTTGATCCTTGTTTAACACATGATGGATCTGAATCTGGTAACCTTATTGTTGGTGGACAATTTGAGTCATGCGACGCTCAATATTGGACTGCTTTAACAACAGGTCAGAAAAATGATGGTGGAACGGAAGAACATGCTAAATTCGAGTTTGGCTATACTGACTATAAACCAACAAATGGTGAAGGTGGAGCTTTATATATTCATCCAGATAATGACGAAGCAGGTGGAGAAGAAGGTACAATTCTTTATCAAGAAGTATCGCTTACTAAAGGTTTATACCAATTTAACGCACAAGTAAAATTGGATGGAGAGAACGAAGCTGATCCGACTTCTGCAATGAATTCTTATTGGTTCGAATTCTATGTACATAACGAAGAGCCAGTTGAAGGTGATGGTTATAATAATACAGCAGTTTCAGGTTGGATCTATGGTGGATGGACTGGTTGGGCTTTTGAAATCCCAGCAATGGATGGTTTCCTTCCACATACTTTAATGGCAGCTAATCAAGCTGATGATGATGGGAACTTTGTTGTTGAAGAAGATGGTACTTATTATGTAGCGATCAAGTTTGGTAAAGGTAATGATGCTGATGGAGCATCATTCGGTGAAGGTATTGCATTAGATAAAATGCATTTAGCTAGAGTGGGTGATATTCCAGAATGTTATGGTTACGAAGAAACTCCAATTGAAGGCAACTACATTAAAGGTGGTGGCATGGAAACATGTGATGCAAACTATTGGACTGTAATTGCAGCTAATTTAGATGAAGTACCTCCAATGTTTGGTTATACAGATTACGCTCCTGCAAATGGTACAGATGGAGCTTTATATTTCTCAACTCCAGAAGCAAACGATGGTGTTGGAGGAACTGCAGGTACGGTGTACCAATACATGGGTATTTTGGAAGCAGGTACTTACGAAATTTCAGCACTTGTAAAACAAGGTGGTGTTGAAGGTGGTAACTCTCAATTCTGGTGGGAAATGTATGTTTGGACTGAAGAACCTGTTGCCGGTGAAGAGTACCAACCAAAAGAATCTGATGCAGACGATGCATTTAAAGTTGCTCCAATTGGTGGTTATACACATGCTGGATGGGGACCTCGTCCTGATATTGGAGTGGGTGTAGCTACTACTGCTCACGACGGACAAATGCAATGGGGACATAACCCTTATGACCAAGCGAATAACAGCGGTCAGTTTACAATTGCAGAAGACGGAGAATATTACTTTGTGTTTAAGTTTGGTACTTGGGAAGGATCGTTGGGAGAAGGTATCTCAATTGACGATTTGAAAATTACGAAAGTAGTTCAATAACCAAAACCAATAATAATGAACTAGGGCACTCGCTCTAGTTCATCTTTCTAATACATCAACCACTTTTTAATAGGAAAATGAAACAATTTGTTTTCTTCCTATGCTGGATACTTATTGCTCAGAATTTATGGGCACAGGATAGGACTACGGAGTTTCAATCAAAGATTTCTAAGGGATGGAATACATGGAATTACTACAGCATGTTAAGTTATGTTGAGCTGCCCTCAGGACTTTCAATCAATATTAATTTACGACCTTCTGTACAAGGTACACCTTATGATCCCGATTACTTTTTTGACAATATCCAAGTAGATAAAGAAGGAAAGATTCGTCCAGTTGCACATACTTTCGATGGTAGTTATACCCATGTAAACGTAGACGATTGGAAAGGAAATAAATTATCAATAAAGTCAGCCGTTGTAGATGACAATATATATATTTTAGTTGAACCTATAAAAACATCAACTCCTTATTTTTGTGAAATCGAAACTGGTTTCTTGTGGAATAAGAGAGGACATCTAAGTTATCTTCAAGATCAAATTGAAGCGAAGACTGAACAAACAACAAAAGAAATTCGATCGACTAAGTCAGATCAAAAAATTGCAAGACCTTATAAAGCACCATATTATTCAATTTCATCAGATAGTGATTTTGCAATATATACAGGTAGTGTATTATCGTTAGCTAAAATCAAAAACATCATTTCTAATACAGAAAATAATTACCTCTCATCATCAAAATCCTATGGTGATTTAGCGGAGGGATATTTAGCCACTCAATCTGTTTTAGGATGGAATACATTATATGATGCCGATAAAGATAGAGTCATTTCACCTGTTTCAAGAGGTTGGAATGAAGCATGGCAGGGTTTCGTACTTTTCGAATGGGATACCTACTTTGCAGCACTTCTTCAAGGCCTAGGGAATAAGGAATATGCCTATTCTAACGCTTTGACCATGTCTAATGCCGTCAATCGTTATGGAGCCATTGCCTTTACACAACAGCCAAGAGGACAATTGGCCGACAATTCTCAACCGCCAGTTGGTAGTATGGTTTGCTGGTTATTGTATGAGAAATATCAAGAAAAATGGTTTTTAGAAGAAGTATATGACGGTTTATTGAGCTGGAATAAATGGTGGGTAAAGAATAGAAATAACAAAGGTTACCTCACTTGGGGAGCCTCTTGGAAAGGAGCAAGAGTTCAAGATGCGGCATGGGAATCTGGTCTAGATAACAGTCCTATGTACGAAGATGTGGCTATAGAAACCGTGGGAGAAAACTCTCTATTGAATATTGCCGATGTAGGGTTGAATAGTATGTATGTGATGGATTGTCAGTACCTCTCTAAAATTGCAGAGGTTTTAGGTAAGACGGATGACTTAAAATCACTAAAAGAAAGAGAAAAACAATTCACGAAACAAGTTCAATCACTTTGGGACGAAGAAAAAGGCATCTATCAAAACAAATATTTAAGTGATGATACTTTCTGCAATCGACTTACCCCAACATCATTTTATCCGATGATTGCCAATATTCCTTCTAAGAAACAGGCAAAACGATTATTAGAAGAGCATTACTATAATGAAGAGGAGTTTTATGGTGAGTATATCATTCCATCTTGTGCGAGAAACGACAAGAGTTATGACAATAAATATTGGAGAGGTGCCATCTGGGGACCAATGAATTTCTTGGTCTACTTAGGCTTAAGAAACTACGATCAGGAGGCATCAAAAGATATGGCCGATAAATCCTATCAACTGTTTATGGATGCTTGGATGAACCACAAATATGTCTTCGAAAATATTCATTCAGAAAAAGGAGTGCAAGACCCTAAAGACCAATTGGATTGCGATCCTTATTATCATTGGGGAGCATTGATGGGATTGATGAAATTTATGGAAGAGGGACAATATAAAAAGAAACAACTATGATATATCGATTATTATTTATCGTCATACTTTTTACATCCTGTCAACAAAAAGAACAATTTGATGATTCATGGCAACTGAATTGGCAGAAGGAAAATGGAGAAATTATCTCTGTGCTTTCTCTACCTCAGTCAATAGATAAAAATCAGCATTTTAAGGTGAAAAGAGGTGATATTGATTTTTCTATTGAAGTGAATAATGAAACAGATTTCAATACGATAAAAGCAAAAGCGGAATCAGCTACTGCACAAAAGGGGTTCTTTATGCTTCAAACCAAATTACCTACTGATGCTATACCTTACAATTTTAATGGAGTTGTTGATAGTTCAGAAATGTATCGTCAAAGTCCACACGATGTCAATGCTTGGATCGTGAAGACTATTCCAATGCAAGCCGTACCAATGGTGGGGTATCGAGTGGATAATCAATTTACTGTGGCAATATCAAATACTCCGGCGTTTTTCGAAAATTATACTAGTCAGGAGTTTGATTTAGAAGAAGGAGTTTTATCTCTTAAAGGAGGAGACGATGGACGATCGCCCGGTATGCAACCCGATCGATCGGATGTATTGGATATGGATTACAATGCTGAAAAAACACAAATATTCACCCCTGGTAAAGTGCAATCGCATTACCATGAAATAGGTAAAAACAAACCTCATGATTTCGAAGGCTTTTATTTTACTTGTGAGGCGACCGATCGAAATGATTTAAGAAAAAGTATTATCACAAGAGCGGGTCAGTTTTTAAGTGGAAAGCAAACCGATTTCTTCGGTAGTTTAGGTTTGGCCACAGCCATGATGAACCTAAGAGCCAACGATTCCCAAAAAAGTGATTATTGGGTGATCCCTGCCGTAGAATATGCCAATACGCAATACGGTAGAGATGCATTTTGGATAGCATCTATGCTTCCTTCAAAATATGCAGCCGAATGTTTAAAAAGCGAACTGAAAGAAGTAAATCACTTTGCTGAATATCCTTTATTCGCTATCATTTGGGCTTACCGTTCTATCCAAGAAGGAAATAAGGTCGATCTAAATCAAGTACAGGCCTATGTCGATGCCATAGAAGAACGTGCAAAAGACAGTAAATACTATAGTTATTATGAGGGAGATGGCCGATTGGATTTTCAATATTGGGGAGATGTGATGGCCTTTGAAAAAGATGATATCATTACCTATAATCAAGGACTTTTTGCATTGGCGATTACGCTTGCCGAAGAACTTAATTTAGAAATATCCTCCAACCCTGCAAAGGCCACCATTCATTATCAACAACTATTTGATGAAGAATTGGGCTATTTTCCATTAAGTGAAAAGAAGGCTGTTTTAGGTCCTGATCCTTTGGTACCAGACCTTTTATCTCAAATTTATCATCAAAAGAAATTATTGAAGAGCGATCATGTGAAACAACATTATGATCGAATGGTAACATACAGTAAAACAAACTTCGGATTTAAAATTGTGGCCACTCCAACTGGGGAATATTTACCTGCAGAAATGTATGATATACCAGGATACATTTCTCAAGTGAATAGAGAAAACATGCCTGATGGTAGGTATTTTCGGGGTGGTTCTTATTTCCTCTATGATAACCTTTTCCTTATGGATGCTTATTTACACGGGGTCGAAGGAGCAGAAGATATGTTGAAGTGGAGAATTGGTTTGGACTTTAAAATTGGATCGACCACATACGAATGTTTGAATACTAAAACAGGCGAACCTTGGAAGCCTAACATGGGTTGGAATGTGGCCATCTATGCCTTTTGGAGAAAACTAATTGATGAAGGGAAAGCAGATAAATCTCTTCTTGAATATGTAGATCAAATTGTAGTTGATAAAAAAACATCAGAAAATGAAAAGATTTAGCATTATTGTATTGACCGGATTAATTTTTTGGGGATGTCAGTCAGCTACAACCACCCATCAAGAAACTGATATTGTATCCGAAAATTATGAATATCCATTCAGGAATCATGAATTAAGCATAGAAGAACGTGTGGATGATTTGGTGGGACGTCTCACTTTAGAGGAGAAGATTCTTCAATTATTTAATGATGCACCTGCCATAGATCGCTTAGGAATTCCATCATACAATTGGTGGAACGAAGCTTTGCATGGTGTGGCTAGAGCAGGAAAAGCCACAGTCTTCCCTCAAGCGATTGGTATGGCTTCCACTTTTAACGAAGAGTTGATGTTGGATATCTCCACAGCCATCTCAGACGAAGGGCGTGCCAAGCATCATCATTTTGAAGATAATGGTGTGAGAAGTATTTATAGTGGCCTTACTTTTTGGTCGCCAAACATTAATATTTTTAGAGACCCTCGTTGGGGTCGTGGTCAGGAAACGTATGGGGAAGATCCTTATCTAACGGGTCGTATGGCGGTTAATTTTATCAAAGGTTTACAGGGAGACGATCCGAAATATTTTAAATCGATTGCTACTGCAAAACATTATGCTGTGCATAGTGGACCAGAATACTCACGTCATTCGGATAATTTTTATGTGAATGATAGAGATCTATATCAGACCTATTTGCCTGCTTTTAAGATGGCGGTCGAAGACGCGAATGTGTATTCAATTATGTGTGCCTATAACCGATTTAGAGATCGACCATGTTGTGGATCTGACCTCTTATTGGATGATATTTTACGTAAAGAATTTGGGTTTGAAGGATATGTGGTAACTGACTGTGGTGCCATAACTGATTTTTATAAAAAGGGACATCACGAGGTTGTAGAGACACCTTCTCAGGCCATGGGTTGGGCGTTGGCTTCTGGTACAGATTTAAATTGTGAAATGGATATAGAGTTCATTCAAGATAATCTTCAAGAAGCAGTAGCGAATGGAGTGATTAATGAAGCAAACATCAACCGAGCGGTGAAAAGGTTGTTTACTGCTCGATTCAAATTAGGCATGTTTGATCCGAAAGAGAAAGTGGCCTATGCACAAATTCCTATGTCAGTTGTCGGTAGCCCTGAACATCAAATTCTTGCCACAAAAGCGGCAGAAGAGTCTTTTGTTCTTTTGAAAAATAATGATATTCTACCATTGGCTAAATCAACAAAAATAGCTTTGATTGGTCCAAATGCTGATAATGAAGATATACTTTTAGGTAATTATAATGGATTGCCAATTGCTCCTATCACTCCAAAAAAAGGATTAGAATCAGTCTTCGGTAAAGAGAATGTGATGTACGCTGCAGGTAGTCCGTTAGTCCCTACATTATACGGAAATGTAAAACCAGTTCCATCAGAATTTTTATATCATGATGCAAATGGAAAGATAGAGAAAGGACTAAAAGCCGAATACTATAAAGACGTGAAAATGATTGGTAATCTTGTGAAAGAAAGACTTGAGTTTTCAGATATCGAGAGAGATGATAAGGCGTTTATGACTCGAGTGGATCCATCCATTGATTTTCTTTGGGAAACAACACCGATTAGTGGAAAGCTAGAAGAATCTTTTGCCGTGAGATGGACGGGTAAAGTGAAAGCTCCAAAAACAGCCACCTATCGTTTTAGTGGTAATCTCACCATTAAAATGAATGGAGAGATAATTAATGGAGCATCTATTGACATGGTTAAAGATCAGTATTATGATATTGAAGCAGATTATGTCATTCATCCATTTTGGTGGGGAAATACCATCACACCTCATGTGAAAATGAATTGGGTAGAATTGTCTAAAGATTATACAACTGAAGCTATTGAGGTCGCCAAACAAAGTGATGTTATCGTTTTCTGTGGAGGTATTTCGCCTCGTTTAGAGGGAGAAGAAATGAAGATTGATATTGACGGATTTGCTCATGGCGACCGTACTCATCTACAATTGCCACAATTACAGAAAGATCTTTTACAAAAGCTCTATACATTGGGTAAACCTATAGTGTATGTCAATTTCTCTGGGAGTGCACTGGCTTTAAATTGGAACAAGAAAAATGCAGATGCTATTCTTCAAGGGTTTTATCCCGGTGAAAAAACGGGTATTGGTTTAGCAAATATAATATCAGGTAAAACGTCACCTTCCGGTAGATTACCTATCACTTTTTATCAATCTGTAGATGACTTACCTGACTTTACTGATTACGCCATGAAGGGAAGAACGTATCGTTATTTTGAAGGTACACCTCTTTATCCTTTTGGGTATGGTTTGAGTTATCATGAGGTAGATATGCAATTACTATCCATGAAAGAAGAAATGAATGTCGGTCAATCTCTTGATATCGAATTAAGTATTGAGAATAAATCAAACAAAGCAATCAAAGAGGTAGTGCAAGTGTATCTTAAAGATGTAAAAGCCGATGTGACTGTTCCTTTACAATCTCTAGCATCATTTAAGAAAGTGAGCCTTGAACCTAATGAAAAGAAAGATGTGAAATTAACTATTGATGCTGAACGTTTTGAGTTGATCAATAAAGAACTGAAGAAAGAAATTCAGCTGGGTACTTTCGAGGTACACATCAAAGTCAGTGATAACAACCAAGCAGAGTTTATTACCAAAAAGGTTGAAGTAAAGAAATCCATGTTATAACAGACCCACCAGTTAAAAATGAAGACATTTCAAATATACTTTTGCTTACTTATTAGTAGTTGTCTTTTTGCACAAGACCCGTGGGTCATTGAAGCCAAAAAGATCGATCCGACCAACTACGCAGGGGTGTCTGTGGGGAATGGAATGATAGGTGTAGTTTCATCCCCCAATCCTCTGCAAACAAAAGAAATTGTGTTGGCCGGAGCATACGATATTCATGGAAGAGGAAGAGTAAGCAATTTTTTAAAAGGCTTTCAGTTGATGAATGCTTTTATAGAAGTCAATCGACATAGAATTAGTGCGGCGAATGTAAGAAACATGTCTCAAAAATTAGATATGAAGCATGGTACTTTTACTTCCTCATTTGATTTTGAAGATAAAGCTAGCGTTGTAACAACGTACAGATCGCTAAGACATTTACCGTTTAATGTAATGTTGGAAATTGAAATCCACGCCAAAGAAGATTTTCAATTAAATACTGCCTCGATAATGCAGGCTCCTGAGAATTTAAAGGAAATAAAAAATCTTCATACAACGATTACTACACCCGAAGGTGGTTTGCCCTTACTCACCTCAGTAGCGAAAAGCCCATCGGGTGAATTGACAGTGGCAGCATCAAATGCTTTTTTATTTGAAGAAGACCAACCCCAATTAATTCATGAATCTTGGGATGATAATAAGCATCTGATGAGATTCGAAAAATCGTTGAAGAAGAATCAGACATATAAATTTGCTATTGTAGGTACTTTGATCAGTTCAGCTCATCAAGAAGATCCCTTAAATCAAGCGGAGCGATTAACTATCTATGCTGCACTTCAAGGAAAAGAAAGATTAATTGATTTTCATCAAAAGGCATGGGAGGAATTGTGGGCAACAGGTGATATTCAAATAGAAGGCGATCCTCAATCGCAGCAAGATATTCGTAACATGATTTATCATTTGTATTCCTTCACTCGAAAAGGAACAAATTATTCCTTATCTCCAATGGGTTTGAGTGGATTAGGATACAATGGTCATGTTTTCTGGGATACCGAGGTTTGGATGTTTCCTGCCTTGTTGGTCTTACAGCCTGAGTTGGCTAAAAACATGATCAATTATAGATACGATCGACTTCAGGCAGCAAGAGAAAATGCGTATTTACATGGCTATAAAGGAGCAAAATTCCCTTGGGAATCGGATCATACGGGAGAAGAAGCGACCCCTGTTTGGGCGTTATCTGGACCTTTCGAACATCATATATCGGGTTGTATTGGCAGGGCAGCTTGGGAATACTTTTGTGTCACACAGGATACAGCTTGGTTACAAGAGAAAGGATATCCAATCATAAAAGAAACAGCAGATTTTTGGCTGAGCAGAGTGGAAAAAGAAGGTGATGAATACCATATCAAAAACGTGGTGGGAGCAGATGAGTGGGCAGAAAATGTCGATAACGACGCATGGACAAATGGAGTGGTGAAAGCTAATTTGAGGGCCGCTACAAAAGCTTCAAAAGTTTTAAATAAGCATATTGATCCTCAATGGAATATTGTAGCGGATGGCATTCCTATTCTTAAAATGAAAAATGGAGTAACGAAAGAACATGCTACTTATGAAGGGGAGAATATTAAACAAGCAGATGCCAATTTATTGACTTATCCATTATATGAAATTACGGAAGAAGCGTCCATACTAAAAGATGTGGAGTATTATCAAAAAAGGGTACCTGAAAAATCAACTCCAGCTATGACTAAATCCATTTTTGCAACATCCTATGCGAGAATTGGAAAAACGGAAAAATCCTATGAAGTATTTCTTGATGCGTATCGCCCAAATCTATGGGGACCTTTCAGAGTAATTATGGAAACTCCAGGTTCTTACAACCCATATTTCATGACTGCTGCAGGAGGAATCTTACAGACGGTAATGATGGGATATGGCGGGTTAAGAATTACAGATGATGGATTGGTTCAGGATGAAATAGCGATACCTTCTCAATGGACTTCACTTAAACTCATCGGGATTGGGAAAGAAAATATTAACTATATAAATACTAAGAAAGTAAATTGATGAAAACGAATTATTTAGTGGAGAAGGGTTACCTCTTAGTACTTCTTCTCATTGTGTGCGGATGCAGTTCAAAGAAGATATCTTCTGATACTGCAATTAAAAACTTACCTCCCGATAAAGTTTGGGAGGATACATCATTGACTATACAAAAAAGAGTGGATCTTCTCATGCAAGAGATGACATTAGAAGAGAAATCATCTCAGTTATTGTACGATAGTCCAGGTATTCCAAGATTAGGTATACCGGCTTACAATTGGTGGAATGAAGCGTTACATGGAGTAGCACGTTCTGCTCCGGCAACGGTTTTTCCTCAAACCATTGGATTAGCAGCCACTTTTGATACGGCTTTAATAAAAAATGTGGCTGGAGTGATCTCAGATGAAGGACGAGCTATTTTTAATGATAGAAGAAAAAAAGGGAAAGGAGGAGAGCAATATATGGGACTTACTTTTTGGAGTCCTAATGTAAATATATTTAGAGATCCTCGTTGGGGACGTGGTCAGGAGACCTATGGAGAAGATCCGTATTTGTCGGGCTTAATGGGAAGTGCATTCATTAAAGGTATGCAAGGCGACTCACCTCACACACGATTAAAAGTAGCGACGTGTGCCAAGCATTTCGCCGTTCATTCTGGCCCTGAGGGGGAAAGACATGGGTTTAATGCCTTATCGTCACAACAAGATTTAAGAGAAACTTATCTTCCAGCATTTCAACAATGTGTGGATGCAGGTGTGGAAGCCGTTATGTGTGCTTACAACAGAACGAATGATGAACCTTGTTGTGGGAGCCCTTATTTGTTAGATCAAATACTCAAACAAGAATGGGGATTTAAAGGTCATATTGTAAGTGATTGTGGGGCAATATCAGATTTTAAGTGGGGACATCATTATACTGATTCTACCACTTCATCTGTCGCTTTAGCACTTAAATCGGGTGTAAATTTAAATTGTGGACAAGCCTATCAAGAAATCGCTTTAGCCATAAAACAAGGACTAATTGATGAAAAACTAATTGATGAACGTCTTCGCCCATTATTATTGACCAAGTTCAAATTAGGGTTATTCGATCCGATTGGAACCAATCCTTATGACGATTTGAGTATAAAAACATTAGATATCGATCATCATCAAAATCTTGCTTTAGAAGCAGCAGAGAAATCGATTGTATTACTTCAAAATAGGAACAATGTATTGCCTTTAAAAAAGGAATTGGATTTCTTATATATGGTCGGTCCGATGGGAGGAAACATCTTATCATTGGTGGGGAATTATAATGGTTTATCTAGTAATATGACCACTATTGTGGAAGGAGTTACAGAAGTAGTTTCACCCGAAACAAGAGTAGAATATCGCCCAGGTGCTTTATTAAATTCACCAAATCAAAATCCCATTGATTGGTATAGTGTGCAAGCCAAAGAGGCTGATGCCACTATTGTGATGTTAGGATTTACATCTATGCTGGAAGGTGAAGAAGGAGAAGCGATTGCGTCAGATAGACATGGAGATAACCCTAAAATGCAATTACCGGAAAGTCAGCTATCATTACTTAGAAAACTAAAGAATGATGATAAACCAATAATAGCTGTCATCTGTGCAGGAAGTCCAATCGATTTAACCGAAGTTCTTGATGTAGCGGATGCTGTTTTATATGCTTGGTACTCTGGTGAAGCAGGTGGAAAAGCAGTGGCTAATATCATTTTTGGAGAGACGTCACCCTCAGGGAAACTACCCATTACTTTTCCGAAATCCATAGATCAATTACCAGATTTTAATGATTATTCTATGGCTGGAAGAACATACAAATACATGGAAGAAAATCCTATGTTTCCTTTTGGCTTTGGTTTGAATTATGGGAAAGTAAATATTGAAGATATTGAAGTGGAGAAGAATGGGAATGATCAAATTCATGTGGTAGGAATCTTGGATAACGAATGTGATTTTTCTACAGAGGAAGTACTTCAAGTGTATATCACATTAGATGGTGTGGATGAAAAGGTGCCCTTAGCATCTCTGAAATCATTTAAAAGAGTACATCTGGAATCACATCAAACCAAAAGGATTTCATTTTTATTATCTGCAAACGACTTTAGTTATTATGATGAAGATGGACAATGGGTGTATCATCAAGGGAAAGCAAAAGTTCATCTAGGCTTTCATGCACCACTACCTCAAAAAGAGAAAGCGAACAAAATATTTACTCATTATAAAACGAAGACAATCAACCTGGCAAAAATTCTCTAAGTAGTTATCTATCATACATAAGTAAAGTGTATCAAGGTTGAAAGGATATTCGATAGAAATGGACAGCTAATCAATGATTCTTCAACCAATTATGTTAATTTAAACATCACTGTTAGTGCTGCTTCCCTTTGGGAGGTAGCACTTTTGATTTATTTTTATAAATCTTTCTTCTTATACAATACCAACCTCTTTTTCTCAAAAGGAATGGGGTAAGCACTTATCCAAACTTCGGGTTTTAAATCGAGTTTTTCTTTATCGAAAGCCAATACAAAAGCTTCTATTTTCTTTCCAAGCATGTTGTCATCCAAAGGGAAATAATAGGTATAGTTTTTATCCGTTTTTTTAACTCTATATTCCCATGTGTTACTCGGGTACGACGGACTTCTATCAGGAGCACCAACATATTCTCCATCTATTTTTAATGAAGCCAATGCCATCTCTTCTCCATGTTCTCCATTAATAGCCACACACAGGTAACTTCCTTTTGGAATTTCTGATAAAGTGAACTCGTTTTTCCATGCCGCTACTGCTTGATATAACTGAGATTCATCCCAATGCCATTGCACATAAGGAGGTTGTAAATTAGAAGCCTTCCATTGATTCATATCTAGTTGATGTCCTTCTTTATATCCTTTTATATCCTGGATTCTCATAAAAGTGTATGGAAAACTGAGGTAACGAATCTCGCCTAATTCCTTTAAAGAAATATTAATATGCGTACCTGTCATAAACATTGCACTTTTCCAATGAGTAAGATTTTTAGAGACCTTAAAATATTCCCATTCATAATCTTTATAAGGTTGCAAAGCGTATTCATCGGGAACATCAATTATAAGTGAATCTAAGGAGGTTAATTCTCCTAAATCTAATCTCAAGGCTGCTTTATAAGGATGAAAAGAATCATATTTAGTTGAAACAGAAAATAGAGTAGTAGGGTCGTTATCAAATAAATATCGGTCTCACGTTTCTCTATTTAAAAACTGTTTTTGCTCAAAGAAAGCGTCCCTAGCTGCTTGTACTGCTGGAAATTTAGTATCTCCTGAACGCTTCAAAGATCGAGCTTCCAATGAATTATTATCGACTTCAAATTGAGTGGCTTCATAAAGCGATACAACATCTTCAGGTACATCAACTTTTTGCATCTCACCAATCTTACGATGATAATCATATACAAAAGGTTCACCCTCAAACTTCACTTTAAGTTGTCTGTTTTTTAATAGCTTTGAAATGGATTTATTCTCTAAAACTGCTCTATCATATTTAGCTAAATCACCCCTTACTTCTATTTTCATTTCTTCACCTTGAAAACCTAGAAGATCAATAATGACACTATCCTGACTCGCAGAAGGATGTTTAAAATAATCGATGCCTGTTAGTATCAGTTCTTCATTTTTTACTGTGGATGCTTCTATAAGACAAGCTCTAAAAGGAAGGACTTCAATTTGTATTTTATCTTGATAGTCATAATCACCTAGTTCTCTCTGAGTAGGATGATAAGAACGGAAACTCACATTTTGTCCATTATCCTCCAGCCCTAAGTCTTTGATATCGATTTCAACTATCTTCTTTTCCCAAGATAAGTTTTTTAAAGTGATAAGTCTTGTGGATGAATTTCCTCGACTGACCACTCCTTCACCATAAGATTCTGGCAAGAATTTAGCATTCACCATAATCTCCCTATACTTTTGATGTAGATTAAATAGTTGAGCTAATTTTGGAAATTCTTCATCTTTCATTAACCAAGGGTTGCCATAAATCTGAGGAGCCAAAATCAAGTTTCTATTAAAAGCTTGAAGCACTAAATCGTCTTCCCAATAATCGATACAAGAGGATATACAAACGCCATGATCCTCCGCTAATCGAGTTAGATTTTCTGGAGGAGTTTGTTTCATGGTTTCTACTCGATGATGTGAAGCCGTACTGCTATTTGCCATATGTACATCGATATACGTTTCTGCACCATCAATAAGAAAAGTGGTAGCATATTGCTTGCCTTTTTCTCCTAAATCAATTCGATGATTCAAAACCACAAGCTCAGGAGAATAGGTTTGACATTCTTTCATCATATCTGCAAAAAGATCTTGTTTGTCCTTTCGTAGCACTCCACACACCGCATCAAATTTGAAAAGACCAAATTCATAATCTTTGCATAAACTCACGATCATATTTTTTCGAGAAGAAATGGAACTGTCTGTAGTTCCAAAACCATCCGGACCTCCCCAAATTCCAAGTTGAGTATTCATCTTTTTCGCTTCTGAATACACTAAGTCAAACCCATGAGGGAAACGTTTTTTGAACCTTTCGTCCTCCATTGATCCATAGTAATTTCTACCATCTAATGTACCTGCATCAAAGGCATAGATGTCTAGATTCATCCCATAGGTATCGTGAAGCCATTGGAAAAATTTTAAGTTTGCGACAGTCTGTTCTTCTGTTGGTCCCTCATTGGTGTGGTTGATCCAAGAGAAGTATTCAGATTTAGAAGGCGTCTGTTCTGTAATATTTTTATCCGATTGTCCGTACACCAAAGAGGGAACACCAACACAACAGATCGCTATAGTTTTAATTAGTTTTTTCATGATAAGATTTAAAAAAAGGCCATCCCAATTTTAATTTGAAACAGCCTTGATGATTACTGAGATGGATTCGCTGATGTGATCAGCAATGATATGGATTGGGTATCCCTAGAATTAGGCCCGATATGAAAGATAAATTCCCCAGGTTCGAATACCTTGTTTCGACTATTCTGATTCCAAAAAGAAAGCTGATCCTTTTTTATACTAAACCTGACTTCTTCAGCACTTTTTGCTTTCAAATCAACTTGTTTAAAATCAATTAATCTTCGAATAGGTTGAGTGATGCTTGCCACAGGATCTTGAACATAAAGTTGTACCGTTTCTTTGGATGACAAATCACTTACATTTTCTATCTGACATGTAATTTCAATACTATCATCTTTCTGATATTCGGTTTTTACACTTTTGGGATTTCCGTATTTTATTTCACTGTAACTCATCCCAAATCCAAACGGAAACAAAGGTTTACCATGTTGAGTTTTATAATTGTCATGTTGTGGGCGACCACTATTGCGGTGATTATAATACATCGGAATTTGATTAGTAGATTTGGGGAAAGTAGTAGTTAGTCTACCCGATGGATTATAATCTCCAAACAATAGATCGGCCAATGCATTACCGGCTTCTGCACCAGGATGCCAAGCCAATAAAAGGGCGTCAGAATTATCTAATTCTTTTTGAAGTGCCAATGGTCTTCCGTTAAAAATAACAGTAACGATTTCAACACCTGTTTTACTTAGTTTCTCTAAAATTTTTTGTTGATCTACAGCCAATTCGATATTAATTTTAGAATTATTCTCTCCGAATTCATCAGCTTGTTCTCCTAAACATAGAATGATTAAATCCGTTTGTGGCTGAAGCTTAGTAGTTACATTAATTCCAACATTTTGAATACCTTCCAAGGGAGAAATTACATTTTTTGCATCACCAACAGATTTCCACCAACCCATCAATTCTTTTTCTTCAGCAAAAGGCCCCAAAATAGCGATGGATTTATATTTATCTTTTTTGATAGGAAGTAGGTGATGTGAATTTTTTAAAAGCACCATACTTTCACGAGCTGATTGTCTTACCAATGCTCTAAATTGTTGCTTTTCTTCCTTAGTTATTATTTGATGTTCATCGACATATGGCTGATCAAACAAACCTGATTTAAATTTGATATACAACACACGCTTGACGGCTTGATCAATTTTTCTATGGAGATTTTCTGATAATTTTAGTTGAGCAATTTGTTCATAGCTTCTGCTTTTCATTTCCATATCTACCCCAGAATTTAAGGCTAATAATGCAGCTGAAATAGAGTCCTCAGCAGAACCGTGTAAAATCAATTCTGTGACGGCATCCCAATCGCTTACCACAACACCTTCAAAATTGTAATCATCTTTCAAAACCTTATTTAAAGTATAAGGATTTGCACTAGCCGGAGTTCCACTAATATCATTAAAGGCACTCATCACCGATAAAGCTCCGGCTGTAATTCCATACTCAAAAGGAGGAAGGTAAGTATCATGCAAAGTCTGTTTTGAGATTTCTGTGTACTGATAATCTCGTCCACCTTCCGCAGCTCCATAACCTACATAATGCTTTAAACAGGCAATCACTTGTTGATCTTTATGCTGTAAATCACCTTGATAACCAGAAATTACAGCCTCTCCGAAAAGTGCATTTAAGTAGGGATCTTCACCATAACATTCTGATATTCGACCCCATCGAGCGTCTCTAGATACATCTACCATAGGAGCAAATGCCCAATCAATTCCAGCATGAGCCGCTTCTTTTGCTGCTACTTGTGACGCTTTAAATACTAGCTCTTTATTCCAAGAACAAGATTGTGCTAAATTGATTGGGAAAGTTGTTTCGTAACCATGAATAACATCGTGAGCAAATAAAATTGGAATGCCTAATCGACTGTTTTCTACAGCTATTTTTTGAAGCTTATTTCTTTCTTGTACAGAGTAAAATGATGTTCTCCCATTTAATATAGATCCCACATTTCCTTTTTTCACTTCAAGCTCAACCAAAGAATCAATTTGAGGAACATAATGCTGTTGCAATTGACCTAATTTTTCTTCTAAAGTCATTAAAGAAAGAACAGAATCAGCTTTTACTAAATTTAGATCTTTAGGACTACTATCATTTGCTTGTTGTTTTTCTTGACAAGCTAAAAAGAGTAAGCTTCCTAAGAGGTAAAAGAAATACTTTTTCATGGTTTAGTTTGTTGTAGAGGTTTCAAAATATCCAATATCAGGAGCGCTTCCCTCAAAAGGTAGATCCATATTTTTACCCGCATCAATAAGTGGACTGCCCACTTTCGGTACATAATATTGATTACTCATATCTCCAGTTTTCCAAATCAAGGCATCACCAAAAAGGTTTTGACTTTCAGTGATTTGATCAGAGAGTTTCCATTCAGAACCATCTAGAAAATTATGGGTAAACATCACCTGACCACCAACAGAGTAAACATCGAATGTTTTGCTTTCAATAAATAAGTTATTGTGAATGTTGAACTCGCCTAAATTCTGACCCTTTATCAAGATTCCATAAACATTTTTATCAAAAACATTATTATAAATGTGGATATCATCAAATGTCCAATCTTGGCTGTTATCAATATAAATTCCAGAACCACCTGCCCAATTGTATTGGTAGCGATCATTTCGAAAAATATTATTTCTGATGTGGATGTTTTCCCTTCCCATATTCCATAAAGCAATGCCCATTCCCTTGTTTTCAATCAAACAATCTCGTATCAAAACATGGGGTGTTCCAATTTCCAATCCTTCTTTTGAACTGACTTTATTTTGATCTGATATATGAATATTATAAACTTCAATGTTTAATGATGAAGCTTTCGCATTAAATATCCTAGGGTGATTTACCAAAGACAACCAAGTATTTGATACGACATCATGCACCTTATTTCCTGGCCCTAAATTCCATAATTCTATGGCAATATCTTCACCCCATAACTCATCTTCTTCGCTTAAATTTGTGGTGATATTATAGAATTCGCAATCTCTAAAATAACCATCAAACATAAATTTGATACCATAACCTTCGTCATCATCAATTTGTATGTTGTAAATCTCAGCACCTTTTAACTGTCCCAAATTCAAGTTTCCAGAAGATCCATTATCAAAATCTTTACTGCTATTGATAAACGAACAATCATTTACTCGAATACCTTCTAAATAATACTCCGGTTCTTTGTACCATTCTTTGTTTCCTGCAGCAATTATCGCCCCTCTCATCTCACAGTTTTTGATAGTTAAATCATGAAGATGAATATTATTACGATTCTCTACCCAAAGTCCCGCTTTCAGTTGTTTATTTTCTCCATCAATCGTTAAATGACTCACTGATTGATTTCCATCAACCGGAGCAAGTGCTTTGGAACCCAAATACCGTTTAACTTCACGATCTGGAGAAATCAATTGAATTAAACTTCCTTCATACCAATTGCTGTAATCTTTCGATAATGTATTGATATTGTCGGGTACACTCACACCACTAGAACGGATAATCACATTCTCTTTATTTTCCCCTTTTAAATGAATTCCAGGCTTTATCATAATCGGCTCCACTTCCTGATACTCTCCATTAAAAATATAAAGCGTATCGTTTTCATTTTCAGGTATAAAATGAGCGGCATATGAAATTGATTTAAAAGGCTGATCGATTGTTCCAGATAAAGGATGATCAATACCATTTGGGGAAACATAATATATAATTTGAGATGGAGAAGGAGAGGCTTCGCCAAATATTGTTCTTAACTGATAATTGGATAACGAGATTCCAACTTGAGTGTCATTTTCATCAAAAATTAAAACTCTCCAGAATAAATAGGCACCGAAGGGTAATTCCTCTTCTAAAGTAATCTGATGTTCTGTAGTTTCTCGTTCTAAAACAATGTCATTGAATAAAGAATCATAAGCTATTTGTAATTGATAATAGGAGGCATTCCCGACGGTATCCCACTCAAAAGAAGGCAATACCTCAACATCAATTACTTGATGTGCAGGAGATACTAAATCAAATGTTGAGTAAATGATTTCAGGTTCTTTTTCTGTAGTATCCAGTTGTTCTTTACAACCGATCATTAGAAAAAGAGACAAAATGTATGTTAGCATTTTCATGGGAGTGGAATAATATGAATTTGGGAAGTAGGGACGCTGCAGAGCAACGTCCGTACACTTGTCCAAATGAAAATTAGAGTACTACAGTCCTCCGAAGAGGATCAATATTGAATTCAACTTTTTATAAATTCTCGTTATAGATACTTTCTTCTGTAGGAATAGCCCAAACAAAACTTTCACTATCGTAAGGTTCTGTGGCAAATCCTTCTCTATCTCCAGGAGGAATATTCATTTTTAAAGATCTTAAATAATCCACACGATCAGGCTCACCAAACATTTCGACCATTCGCTCTGTATGAATCAAATCTTCTGTCAAATCTCCAGTAGATATTTCGACAAATGCACCACCCACTGTTTCATCCCAAGAACGTTGTCTTACTTTATTTAGATCACTTGCAGAACCAGTTAAATCACCATTTTTAAATCGTAGAATACTTCTAGTTAGCTGAATTTCTCCTAAACGAATTAAGGGTACGTTTGTAAAGAATAGTTCTGCACTCTTATAATATTTAAATGGCCAAACTGTGGTAACATCTTGGATTTCAACTCTAGAGTCGACATCCATATTTCCACTCGCTTTATCTGCAGGATAACGAACCGCCATTAACTGTTGGAATCGTTTATCTCTACGTGCTTCGATATTGAATAAAATAGAGTTAGGGGTCTTCAACCAATTTAATTTATTGATCAGTGTATTCGACATTCTATTCTCTGTCCAGCTACACATCAAATTATTTTCGTACGTGTGGTTAATTACACTAAAGTGATGAGGAGTAGCTAAAGTGATATCATAGAAAGGAATATAGAAAATTGTTTCTCTTCCTCTTTCTAGCCCTACTTTATTAAACGCCTCAATTGGATCTTCTGATAAATCATATTCACCGCCATTTTGATCAATTATCTCATTACAAAGTGATAAAGCATCGGTATATTCTCCTCTAGAAAAATGTACCTTCATCAACATCGCTTTAGCAGCAAATTTATTGGCTCTTACCGAATAACTTTGATGATGTACCCCTTCTAAATATTTATCAGGTAACAATTCAGTTGCCTTTTTGAAATCACTTAAAATCAGGTCGAAAATTTGCTGTGTAGTACCAGTTTCTGGACTTTTAGCTTCTTCCAATGAATTTGGATATGTCAATCGCAAAGGCAAGTCGGGTGTGTTGTTATTACCAGAAGGAGAGTAGGCATGACCGTAGAAAGTCTGAAGATAATAATAGGCCATACCTCTCATGAAATAAATTTCACCGACAATTCTGTCGAAGTTATTTCTTTTATTTTCATCGCTTGCTCCAGGGAAAGGGTCTCCATTGTTGTCAGCAATAAATTCTAAAGCATTATTTGCCGAACTTATGGTTCTATACAACAAATTGAAGTTTCTTTTTGACCATGTATTGTGTTCTTTTGTGTTTCTCCAATAGCCCCAACTTGGGTCACTAACCCAATTCACGTCATCGCCCATACTATTTTTGAAAATGGCATAATTCACGTAAGGGATATTCCAATGATGTCCACTGTATACACTGGCATACAATCCAATAGGAACTCTTTCGAACTCATCAATGGTGGTCCAAGGATTTTGTGGTGGTCGTTCTAAATCAAAGTAGTTTTCGCAACTGCTTAAAGATAGAGTAATGATGATAAGTAATAGTCTAATATATTTCATAGTTCATACTTCTTTAGAAGTTGGCATTTAGTCCAATTACAACAGATTTAGTTTGAGGTATTGATGAAGAGAATTTTACAAATTCAGCACCTTCAGGGTCAAAGCCTGGATATTCAGTAAATGTCCATAAGTTGGTACCTTGTACATAAATTCTAAATGATTTCATTCTCAGTTTACTGCATAACTGATCAGAGAAATTATAACCAAGAGAAACATTTCTTAAACGAATAAAATCGCCTTTATAAAGTTCTCTATTATGATATACATCTGAGTTATCGAATCCTGTCATTGGTTTTCCATCAACAATGTAAGTACCTCTTGCTCTTAATTGAGGGTATTTTGTTACATCTCCTTCTTTTTTCCAAGAATCCGTTCTCACTTCGGATAATAACATTCTGGTCTCATTAGGCACTGTAGAAATCTGACGGTCATAATCCATAATATAATTACCACCTGAGAACGTAAACATAAAGCTGAAGTCAAAACCTTTAAAATTGAATGAGTTGGTGATACCACCATAATAGGTAGGGTCTGCAGATTTACCTTCTTGATAGAACCTGTTTTGTTCCATATTAGTGGTAGTGGCATAGGTTAAACTATCTTGACCAGCTGAGTTCTGAGCCCTTCTTGTTTCCCCAGTTTGATTATAATGATTTTGATCGACGACATAGATCATCGGGACACCATTTGATGGATCAACACCTGCCCAATCAGAAATATACCACTCTTTTCTTTTTCTACTAGATCTAGATACAGAAGGAGTATTACTGTGGATTAACCCTTTACCAGTATCATCCAATTCTGGAGTTAGACTAATAATTTCGTTTTTGTTCAAAGCGATATTAAAACTAGTTCTCCACTCGAAACTTCCTTTTTTGATATTGACAGTATAGAATTCTAATTCTAAACCAGAGTTGATCATATCACCCACATTACTAAAAATGGAGTTTTTATCGTAATCGTAAGTGCCTTGTCCAAAATCTAAATTATCCGACGATACACCTGCTGACCAGGGTACAGGAACAGGAAGTAACATACCATCTACATATCTGGAATAGTAAGCAATAGAACCATTGATTTTATTTCCTAAGAATCCAAAGTCCAAACCAACGTCGGCACTTCTTGTGGTTTCCCAAGTCAGGTTGTTCACGGCGAGGTTGATAGGCAATGTACCATTCACACCCATAATACTCTGGCCACCGTAAGAAACGTTTCCGTTATAGTTAATTACATCTAATCCCGATTGAACATTTTGGTTACCCGTCTCTCCATAACTACCTCTTAGTTTTAAAGTGACATCATCACCTAAAAAGTCCATAAAAGGTTCGTCGGATAAGAACCATCCTGCAGAAGCAGCTATAAAAGTACCCCAACGGTGGTCAGCTGTAAAAGCAGAAGTTCCATCCCTTCTTAAACTGATACCAAATAAATATTTATTGTTGAATTTATAATTAAAACGACCAAAGAAACCCATTAAGTAACGTTCTCCATTTAAACCGGCATACATATCAGTCATTACATTAGGGTTACCTAATTCTTGATAAATACCGGTCAATCCTTCTCCTTGTAACACTCTAGAATACTGACTCATTTGTTGAGTTTCTAAACCACCAACAATATTAAAATCATGTTTTTCAAATGTTTTCTGATAAGTAAGGAAACCATTAACATTAATACTAGAGTAGGTGACTGCTTCTTCACGAGCCCTAGAAGTAGGTTCTTGGCCACCATTTAAATAAATGTCTTTACTCTGCCATTCTACCACATTACTCTGTAAGATATCAGTAGATAATTCTGAGCGGAACGATAATCCATCCACACCAGGGATTTTATAATCCAAGTAAAGACCTGCCAATCCACGGTATTGCTTCACATTGTTTAATGTGTTTCTTGGATCATTCATGGCAACAGGATTGGATCCCGTGTAGGGGTTGTAGTAGTTCGTAGGATTGTTAGGATCCTGAACAGGGAACCAAGGCAATGCATAAGTGATCACACTTGTTGTACCACTTTCTCTTCTTTCGTTATTTGTATAAGCAATATTGATTTTCGCTCCGAATTTTAAACGATCTCCACCAGGTTTAAAATCAAGGTTGGATAAAAGACCAAAGCGCTCAAAATTATTGTGATTTTGTACCCCTTTATCGTTTCTATAGTTTGCTGAAATATAAAGTGCTAGGTCATCAAAACCTCTTGAACTTGACAAATTGTAATCGTGATACACACCTGGTCTAAAGAGTTCATTGAACCAATCGGTATTGATTTTTTCGGCATCTTCTCTATCAATTTTAGTGGTAGCAAAAGGAGAGAAGCGGTAGTGGTCACTTGTTTTAAAATTCCTTGAATAAGTATTCTGATACGCTTCGTCCATAATACCAAACCAATCGTTGGTATTGGAATAACCTAAATCTTGTGGCGTTCGAGTAAGTTGAGAAAAACCTGTTGAATGAGAGAAAGAAGTATAACCTGTTCCTTTTTTACCACTTTTGGTAGTCACTAAGATAACACCATTCGAACCTCTTGATCCATAAATTGATGTAGCAGCAGCATCTTTTAATACTTCTATACTTTCAATATCATTAGGGTTAATCAAAGACATTGGGCTTTGTCCGGAACTACCTAAACCATATGGATTACTATACACCGGCATACCATCAATTACCCATAAAGGATCTGTACTAGAGTTAATAGAACCTGTACCTCTAATTTTAATGACCGTTCTAGCACCTGGAGCACCACCAGAAGTTTGTACTGATACACCTGCGGCCATACCTTGTAAACTCGCTTCAAAACTTGGATTTTGAGTTACTTCTAAGGCATCACCTTTTACGGAAGAAACAGAACCAATAATATCTGCTTTCTTTTGTGTACCATAACCCACAACAAGAACTTCTTCTAAAGCGGTTACTTCCCTTACTAATTGAACATTAAATGATGTTCTATTGCCTACTCTAAACTCTTGAGTTTTGTAACCAATAGCCGATATCATTAAGTAATTAAATTTATCTACAAGCATGGTGAATTTACCTTCAAAATCAGTAGATGCACCAATTGTTGTTCCTTTAATGATTACGTTGGCTCCAGGGACCGTCATTCCAGTGTCGTCAGTAACGACCCCAAACACCTTTACTTTTTTACTTTCTTGCTCTGGTTCTTCTTCTGAAATCACTTTTGTATCATCTCTAGAGAAAATCACTTTATTGTTCTCAATGGCAAACTTTATGGGTTTGTTGGATAACAATTGTGTAAGTACCTCTTCAATTGAAGCTTCAGAACAAGAGAAATTAATATTGTTGTAGTTGTCAAACAAATGACTCACATAGATAAAATCATAATTAGTTTTTTCTTTAAGATCTGTAATAACTTGTTTCAGGCTTTGATTCTTAATAGTAAGAGTAATTTTATTAGCTGCTACAGTTTGTGCATTTAAGTGATTAGAGAGACCGAAAAGGCTTATAAAGCTTAAAAAACACAAGCAATGAAAAGCTAGCCTGATAAATGAGTACCGTTTCATATCAGGTTTTGGAATTTTTTTCATAACTTTGAAATGATTTTATTAAACATCTTATTAATACTCAGTCCTTTGTCGCATTAGGATTTTGTATTATTGAAAAGGTCGGTACTTCACTACTGACCTTTTTTTAATGAAAATGCAGTTCAAATTTCATGTTTTTTGGAGAGCTTCACACTTTATGGACAACCTTGCCCAGAGAGTATTACTGTATTTTTCTCCATTCTGTAAGAATATCCCATGGCTTGGCAGATCACTTTAATTTTATCTTGGAAAGACATGTCAAGTAAGGTCGCATTTAGCTGACATGATCCCAATTTCGATCTATCCATGATGATTTCTACACCATAAAATTTTTCAAGTACATCGACCACGTAAGTCACAGGTGCATCTACAAAAGTAAATGTTGATGAGATGTGATCGGCATTGTCCATCATCGTTACTTGTTTAGAGGCATTGTTCAATCGAAGTGCTTGATTTTCGATTAAGATTTCTCCTTTAGTCACTCCAGATAAGATATCTTTATCCGAAGCTTCTTCTGTGAAAACGGCTACTTTACCTGTCACGACTGACACCATAGAGTTTTCACCATCAGAAAAGTCCTTGATACTAAAACTTGTTCCTACTACTCGAGTAGTTACATTTTCTGAAGATACGATGAATGGTTTCTTTTTATTTTTGGCAATTTCAAAAAATCCCTCACCTTCTAAATACACCTTTCGAAGGTCATTATCGAAGGTTTTAGGGTACTTCAGCGTACTATTTGGCGATAATACTACTGAACTGCCATCTGATAGTAACACAGTTGTGGAATGACTCCTATTGTTTTCGATACTTACTAAATTAGTATCAAAGAATTGCGAAATTTCGGATGAATTAAACCATCCTATAGTACCAATAATTACTGCGACAGCGGCGGCATATCTTGTCACGTTTTTCCAAACTCCTAAAGAAGCTTTTTCATTCATTTCATTTGTATGACCTACTTGATGTTGAATAATCGATGATTTTAATCGATCTTTTACTCTATCTTTCGCTCTCACCACTTCGAAGTCTTCGAATTCCGGCTCTACTATTTTGAGGTACATTTTTTTCGCTTTCTGTATCTCATCATAATATTCAGGATGATGACTCACCCAATCGTTCCAGAACTGAGCGTCCTTATCTTCACCTAAGGGCTCCTTCAACCAACTTACAAATCCTTCCTCTTGTAGGAAGTCCGCCGCTTTATAATCTTTGTACTTATTCATTATCTAATTAGAAAAAAGAAACTGCATTTTCATATATATAAAGATGCTTTTCCTTTGCTTAACTCACTTTTGGGAAATAAAAATATTAAAAATTTATATTTTGTTGGTATTGCTGTGGTTTTGTGTGTTTTATAGTTTAAAGTTATCATTCTATTTTTTTCAATATTAAGTGATAACGATTAAGATGAAAATTGGAACAGCTGTCTAAAGTGATGGGAAATTCTATAGGTATTACGAAATATCTGTATATTCGAGACCAATTGGAATACAATATGGTAATATAAGAAATCTATAAAATGATATAGAATAAAAAAAGCAAACAATCATATTGAATAAACAAATGCAGTAAATCTTGAACCAATAGATATACATGATGCTGTTAAATATACTGGTAGAAATAATTAATGTATTTAAAGAAAAAAGAATGATTTTTAAGAAGAAGAATGAGTTTGGGGTATTGTCCTCAGATAGAATCAAAGAGTTTGAAGCTAAATATAATTTTCATCTTCCAGAAGCTTACACAAATATGCTTTTAAATTCAAATGGTGGATTTTTAAAGAAAAACATATTTAAAAATAACGAAAGTACTGAAGAATACTATTTATTTGTTCTATATGGTTTAGATACAATGAAAAGTATTTTTAACCTTGAAAATAAGATTGAAATTTTTAAAGAAAGGATCCCAAAGCCATCGATCTATTTACCGATAGGAGATGATCACGGAGGTAATTTATTTTTACTTAATCTAATAAATAAAAAAATATATTTCTGGGATCATAATACAGGATATAAAAGAGAAAAAAAATTAGAATTTGTTGCTGAATCTTTAAATTATTTTTTATCTAATTTAGAATTATCTATTTCTAAATTAGATAAAAAACCAAATGTTATAATTAAGGACGGTAAATTTATCATTGATTAATTCCTAAAATTCATTGAATGAACCTCCCATTGTTCGTAGTGTTAGACATTAGAGTCACTGCGAACATTCTTCCTACTTAGTACTTTCAACAATATTCATAAGTGAAGAGTCAGCATCATAATTAACTTGTTAGTTGTGTAAGTTTCTAATTATTCAAATCAAAATACGAAAATTCACAAGGATTTACTTTTCAAAAGTATCAATCATAAAATCTAATTAAACAAGGAATAAAAAAAACGAGCCTATAATCTATAGACTCGTTTCACATTATTACTGATTTTAAAACTTTCTATCTAACTATTAATTTCTTAGTGATAGCACCTTCATTCGTGTGTAACATCACAAAGTATAAACCAGATGGTAAATTCCCTGTAGTGATTCTTACATCCTCATTTGAAGGCGATAACACTCGCATCACCTTACCTTCTGATGAAAGCAATTGTATGTTCTCTATGACCACATCTTGAGGAGCAGAAACAACTGTATAATCATTGGCAGGGTTAGGAATTAGTAATACTTCTAACTCTTCCTGAAGACCAATGTTAGTCGTTCTTGATCCAGATGAACCATATTCATATGCTCCTATATCTGGAGAAGAACCATTGTAAGGATGACCAATATCTACACCTGCATCTACCAAATTACTATTTGATGTTGCTGGAGCATAATAATCTTCCCAACGTTGTCCTGTTGCTTTAAACTGAGGGTTAGCCACTAAATTGCCCGATTGTGAAGTGATGCCTGTTACATTATGGGTAACATCTCTCATGTTATTTCTGTAAGTAGCGTTACTTACCGATGCAGCACCATACAGATAGAAATCGTAATTTTCTGCTAACATATTGGTAGAGACGTTATTGGCGATATCCAATCCATCTACAGTACCTTTCCAAACGGAAATCACTTTCAATGGTGAACCACCACCTGTCACAAGATTATCAAATACATTGTTGTGAATTTTGATGTCTTCCATTTTCGGAACTTCATCCGCCACAATAAAGATCGCACCTGCATCTGCCCAAACGGCTTGAGGTTGCGTATTTCTAAAGATATTGTTTCTGATGGTCACTTTTCTTTCTGCTTGTAACCATTGTGCAATACCCCAACCTTTATTCTCGATATAGTTACCATACACTTCAGTTCCTGAACAGGCTACCTCGATCGCTTCTTTTAATGAAGTGCCATCGTTATCGATGATTTTACAATCATATACTTTAAGATGGGCACCTGCAGAAGCTGGGTTATTGAATGTATTGGCCCAGTTCACAAAAGAGAACCAAGTATTGGCATCCAAACGATACACTTCATTTCCTGGACCTAAGTTCCAAAGCTCAATAGCAATGTCTTCTGTCCATAATGGGTCGTCCTCGTTGACAGAGATCGTACAATCGTGAATCTTGGTGTTTTTGTAATACCCTTCGAAGATAAACTTGATACCATAACCATACTGACAATCAATATCAATATTATAAATCTCTGCTCCATCTGTATGAGCGATGTTCAAGTTACCCAAAGATTCATCACTTAAGTCAGCGGCTGCATCGATAAACGACATATCGTGCATCACTAAATTTTTGATGTAATATGGAGGTTCTTCACGTCCTTGTTTCTGACCAAAACAAGCTACTGCACCACGTTGTGCTGTATTTTGAATAGTGACATGATGTATCGTCACATTATCTCTAGCTTGTAACCAAAGACCTGCTTTCAAACTACGGTTAGAACCATCAATTGTAAATCCAGAGATTGTTTGATTTCCGTTTGCGGGAGCGACAGCCGGACTGTATTGATCGACCACATAAGAAGGGGAGATCAACTGAATAAGAGAACCTACATAATCCTCTTTTCCACCGCCAGAACCTAAGTTCCCTGCTTTAAGAATAGTTACTCCTTCACCAGAACCTAACAAGTTGACACCTGTCGGAATTTGTATCTCACTTGTTTCTATAAACTCACCAGGGTGAACAAAGATGGTTTTGCCTTGATCAGCGACTACTTGAGAAGCCGCATAAGCAACAGTACGGTATGGATTACTCGCTGTACCGTTTCCACTTCCATCATTACCCGAAAGTTTTACATGAACTAAACCATCTTGATTTCCAGTGGTAAAATCGGCCACGCCGCCTGTCACATCTGTAGAACCAGAAGAATTCACAGCAGTCACTTTCCAATAGTATTTTGTCGTTGCACTTAATGAATTAGTGTCTGTATAACCCGTTGAAGTTATTCCAGACTCATTAATTACCGGACTAGATAGATTACTATTTTCAGAAACAACGATCGTATAGCTATCTGCTTCAAATGAACTACTCCAAGTGAAGAAAGGATTCCATGAAGTACCCGTTACACCATCAGTCGGCTGAATAATAGAGAAATCTCCCGGTAAAGGTTGAGCTTCAGTTGTGAAACTGAATGTATTATTACCAGCTTCTAATGTACCACCTTCGTTTACTGCTGTCACGGCCCAGTAATACGTTGTACTTGTTGGGAAAGCATCAGTAGTTGGAACAGTGTAAGAATTCGTTTCTAAACCTCTAGCATCTACAATTGGATTACTTAAGTTCGAATTGGTAGACACTACTAAATCATAAGATGTCGCTAAATTCGAAGCTGTCCAAGTAAATGTAGGCACTCTTGAAACACCGTTTGATGCATTCGTTGGAGCACTTAATGTAAAGGCTTCCGGAGCCGGTAAATTCGATAATAAGTAACTTGATAAAACATTACCACTTACGATACTCCAAACGCTATCACCTGGTTTTTTCCAAGCCATTTGAGCATGGTCACCACCATCTTTCTCCTTATGAAGCACCTCGAAATAATATTCCTTACCTGCTTCTAAAGTAATACCGCCCGATTTCTGAGTAGGATATTTATCATAGTTCCCTGCATACGTCCAACCATCAAAATAAGCCACTCTTACCTTATTGGCTTTGTAAGCATCAGTACTTAACCATAACTCCACATCATCATCACCTGATACGGCGAACTCATAGCTACCTGTTACGGTAGGTAATAAATAACCCCAAAGACGCTGACCAAAATCAGAACCTTGTTCAGAAGGCGTTTGTGTAGAATTCACTTTAGAAACTGCATCAGGATAGTTAGGGTAATTCACATGCGATGTCAAGTTAACAATGTCATCACCTTCAATACCGTCCCACTTTTCTAAGTTCACTAAACCATCGCCTACCAATGGACCTGAAACTGTTGTAAACGATAAACCATTATTTGAGGCATCAGCAGTACCCATTACATTTACTGCACTGACTTTCCAATAATACGTCGTTTCATCATTTAATGGCACCGTTGGCGTAAAGCTTGTTGTCGCAATACCTGATTGATTAATCGTTGGATTCGAGAAATTACTTTGAGTAGAAACAACAACTGTGTAACTAGCAGCATCCGAAGAAGCATTCCATGAGAATTGAGGTGTTTTTGATACCCCATTTCCGCTAGGTGAGTTCAACGTAAATCCACCAGGAGCAGGAGTGACGTCTTCTGTAGTAAATTTCTGACCATTGTTTGAAGCATTGGTATTTCCTACAACATTAATCGCTCTTACTCTCCAATAATAGGCTTTATTGTTATCCAAAATAGCAGTAACCACATGAGAATTATCCGTAATTCCCGATTGTGTATATACAATATTACCGAAACTAGAATTTGTAGCTACATCTACTTGATACGATTGTGCATACAATGCAGCTCCCCAAGTCAAAGCAGGAGTAACTGATACATCGTTTGCATTGTTACTTGGTGAGTTTAATGAGAAACTACCCGGTACTTGTGTTGGCACTGAATTGTATTCCCAACGACCAATATCTGGAGCAGAACCGCTGAATGCATCGCCAATATCAGTACCTGCATCTACTACCAAACTACTATTTGATGCTGGCTCATAGAATGTAGTTACACGATTACCCGATTCCACCAATCCAGGATTTCCAGAGACATTATTAGAACCAGATAAAGAGGAATTAAAGGCGGCTTTTTGAGAATTTGAATGGTACTTCAAGTTATGAGAAGCACTACCAGATCCACCTTTCACATCATCACCTTCCGTCATGTAGAAAATATTGTTTTTGATGTCCACGTTAGTTGCAGGACCTAAATCCAATGCTACACCCATTTTATCAAATACATTATTGTAGATCATCACGTTAGTAGCAGGGTCTGGAATAAATACCGCAGCACTATTACCAAAACCAAAGTTTGGCTGTCTTGCTACATTATTGATGATGTTATTCTTAATCAAGAAGTTCTTCTTTAATGTTTGTCCCTGACCATTCCATATCGCAATCCCGAAACCTTTGTCTTGGAAATAACAATCTGAGATCTCCACACCAGATAATGCCGCTTCGATCGCTTCTTTTCCAGAAGAACCATCTTCATCGATCATCACAACATTACGAATCTTTAGGTTGTTGACTTCATCACCTGTTGGTTCGTATTCTGTGATCTGACCGTGATTTACATAAGAATGCCAAGTGTTACAATTGATATTGTACACCTCATTTCCTTGATCAAGGTTCCAAAGCTCAATAGAGATTTTCTCACCCCAAGCCGCATCTTGTTCGTTTACTGTGATGTCACAATCGTGGATTTTCACATTTCTATAGTGTCCCACCATGATGAATTTGATACCGTAACCTACATTGTCATTGATAGTTATATTGTAAATATCTGCACCATCTAAACCTGCAAGACAAAGGTTACCCAATGTTTCGCTTCCCAGTTGTGCACCGTTATTGATAAACTCTACATCGTGGATCGTAGAATTATGCATCCACATTCCTTCCGGCATTGGCTCGTACCACCATAAATCACTACGCGTAAATACTGCACCTCTTTGTTCACAATTCTGAACTTTTACATGATGCATTGTCACGTTATTTCTGTTTTGAACCCAGATACCAGCCTTCACTTGTTTGTTGGCACCGTCAACTGTAAAACCTGTTAGATATTGATTACCATTTGATGATGGAATCATTTCATCAGGAGAACCATACAGTACCGCATCTCCACCTTGATATCCACCAGAGTACAATTGAATTAAACTACCATGGTACCATAATTTCCAATCACCAGAAGTAACATCTACTCCAGCATCTACTGGAACTGATCCGGCAGAAGTAATCGTTACTTGATCTACACCCGCACCTTCTAAGTTAACACCAAGAGGTACTTTTACAGGCTGAGTTTCCACATAAGTACCTGCAGCAATATGAAGGGTGTTATTCTGTCCGGCTGGAATTTGAGAAACAGCATACGCCAATGTTTTCCAAGGATTACCTGCAGATCCATTACCATTCGCATCGCTACCGCTCGTAGAAACATAGAAGGAACCTGTCACCACATCTCCAGTCGTAAACTTGATGCCATTATTTGAAGCATTTGTTGAACCAACACTGTTGTTTGCAACTACTTTCCAGTAATAATCTTTTGAGGCATCCAAAGCATTACCGCTTGAATAACTCGTCGAAGTAATTCCAGATTGATCAATCACCGGACTGCTAAAGTTAGCGTTATCGTCCACAGTAATATGATAGGAGGTCGCTGCAGAAGCGGCTGACCAATTAAATTGAGGGAATCGACTTACATCTTGAGCGTTTGCACTCGGTGCACTTAAACTAAAGCTTCCTGGAGGAGGAGGAACTAAAGTAGTAAATTGAGTTTTTGTCGATGAAGTTGATCCTGTAGGGTTAGTAGCCGTTACTTGCCAATAATAAGTGGTGGCATCAGATAGATTGGCCGAATAAGAAGTGGCCGTAATACCTGACACATCCACAAGAGGATTAGAAAGGTTACTGTTGGTAGATACCTTTATCGCATAGCTGCTTGCATCAGATGAACTTCCCCAAGTGAATGAAACATTTGTCGCTACATCCACTTCATCATCCGAAGGAGAAGTATGTGAAAATGCTCCTGGTAATGGAAGTGGGTCAGAGGTAGTGAAACTTCTTGAACCACCTTCTGTTGTACCATTCGAATTAGTCGCACTTACTTTCCAATAATAGGTTGTGCTGTAATCCAAACCAGTTGGCTGACAGTTTGTGACCGTTAATTGTTGGTTGTAAACAGGACTTGAAAAATCACTATTGTTATCGACCAATACGGTATATGAATCAGCTCCTGATGCTGCATTCCATGATAATTGTACCGAAGGTAAAACATCGATAGCGTTATTAGCAGGACTAATCAAGGAGAAACTTGAAGGAGGAACGGATGAACCATCCAATAATTCAACATAATCAATATAAACGGAGACGGATACATTTGAAGTTCCATCCAATTCAACTCCTTGATATCCCGCAGGAATCGTAAACGCATCAGTAGTTAGTATTTGCCAATCGCCCCATCCATTTGTTGGAGGGAAAGATAAATCTTGCACTTTTGCCGAACCTACCTTTAAATCAATATTATTGATCGTTTGACCTGATCCGTTGGAATAACGGATGTTCAATACAGCTGGAGTATCATCATTGTATGATTGCTCAAATTTTGCAGATGACCACTCACTTACAAAGTCTTTGATATAACCTGTACCCGAATAACCCGATTCAGAACTTGCTACATTACAATTTCCTTTGTTCATGTTTTCTGCTTCGAAAATCTCTCCGCTTGATGGAGGAGGATTTACGACCACTGCATCTTCAGTCGTAAATGAATATACTTGATTAGAAGCATCTACAGAACCATCCGAATTAGAAGCTGTTACGCCCCAATAATAGGTTGTACTGTTAACTAAACCCGAAATTGCCAAAGAGGTAGAACTTGTTGTTTGATCCACTATACTACCACTTAAATTACTGTTGGTAGATACTTTAACTTGGTAAGAAGTAGCATCACTTGAAGCTGACCATTGTAAAGTCAATGATGTATTTTGATCAGCAGCTCCATTGGAAGGCGCCGTTAACGAAAAGCTACCCGGAGGTGTTGGTGAAGTTGGCTCATCTACTGTTGTAAATGATAAAACAGCATTATTAGCTACTGTATTACCATCCGCATTATTGGCTGTTACTTCCCAATAATATTGCGTTTGATAATTCAATCCAGAAATCTGATACGACGTACCGTTTACTGTTGTATTGACAATAGGTGACGACAAGTTACTATTGGCTGAAACTACCAAAGTATAATCGTCAGCATCACTTGATGAACCCCAAGAAAGGTTAGGAGACAAAGCAATATCAATAGCATTCGCAGAAGGTGCTATTTGATTAAAACTTCCCGGAGGGGTTGGAGTAGGAGTGCCGCCACCACCTTGAATATCATCGCCTAAACGAAGTTCCAAGTAATCAATATTCACTGAATTACTTGCATTAGTCATCGCATCGATTTTTACGTTTTGATAACCAACAGGAAGAGAAAAGTCCACTACTAAATCGGCCCATGTAGACCAATCTCCGGTAGTAGGAAAGACAAGATCAGCCACTTTTCCAGAACCAACATTTAAAGATAAATGAGTGACGTTTCCGGAATGTCCATTTGCATATCGAATAACAATCTGTGCTGCTTGAGTTTCTGAGTTACTTTTATCAAAACCTAAATAAGACCACTCGGAAGTGATACCTGTGACATACCCTGAACCTGAGTACCCGCTATAGGTACTACTTACATTTACATTGCCTTTGTTAGTGTTCTCTGCTTCATGAAAGTCAGTCTGACCTAAAAGTTGAAGTGGAAGAAGTGCAAATAGTAGTAGAGGGATTTTTAAAAAATTGAGCATAGTGAGCTGGTCAAAGAAGTTGTAGTTCTTTGTTATTTCATTTCTGTAAAACATACTTTCATTTAATTTTTAATTTGAATGATGTTTATATAGCTTGGCCGCGCATAAAAATTTATAGATATATCATTGAAGAAAAGATAGTTATAGAATTAATTAACTCAGTTTGTTCTATTTATTTTCAAAATATTTTTTGATGTTGATTAAAATATCATTCAAACTACCTTCTTAATTCATATTGCAATGCTTAAAAATTCATCAAAAAATCATTCTTCATTTTTTATTGAAAAAATCTATTGAAAAGTGAGTTAAATCTAAATTTCACCTCTTTATACATGAAAGGAACAAGCAGGATTACTTACTAATCTTTAATGAAATGAAATTTTACTTTACTATTACTTTATTCTTATTTTCTACACTTTGGCCAATGTGTACTATCTATGGTCAAGAGCCACATCAAGATGAGAAGGTAGTAGAGATCAACAGATTAACACCTCAAGCCTATTTTACAAAATATGAGTCTTTTTCTGATGCTAAAGAGAATAAGTCATGGCTGGAATTAGACAATTATTTATCATTAAATGGGGAGTGGAAGTTTCTACATGTGAGAGGCGAACAATCTTTTCTATCCAACTTTTACAAGAAAACCATAGATGTTTCTTCTTGGAATACAATAAATGTACCTGCAAACTGGGAATTGGAAGGATTTGGAACACCCATTTATACCAATATAGTGTATCCTTTTACAAAGCAACCTCCAATTATAGCAAGTGATGAAAATGAAATCGGACATTATATAAAGAAGTTTGAAGTTCCTACTCATTGGAATAATAAAGAAGTAATACTTCAATTTGATGGCGTTAGTGGAGGCATGTATATATGGCTTAACGATCAGTTTGTTGGATATAACGAAGGAAGTAAAACAGAAGCCCGATTTAATATCACTTCCTATTTATATAAAGATAAACCAAACAAATTAAGTCTAGTAGTTTACCGTTGGTGCAGTGGTAGTTATCTAGAGGATCAAGATTTTTGGCGTTTAAGCGGTTTAGAAAGAGATGTTTTTTTGTATGCATTGCCTCAAGATCACATCAAAGATTATAATTTAATTGCTGATTATTCTTCAAAAAATAGTAGTGGAAATGTGAAGTTGAATCTTGATTTTCAACGAAATGAATCAGCTAAAAATTTATCCTATAAAGTTCAATTATTTGATGATGATAAATTAATTTATACATCCCACAAAAAGCTTAAAAAGCAACAAGAAAGACTAGAATTCACTGCTAAAAATATAGAAGCGTGGTCTGCTGAACAACCTCGTTTATATGACTTGTACATTACTTTGATGCAAGGAGAAAAAGAAGTTCAGAGTATCAAACAAAATGTAGGGTTTAGGACAGTTGAAATTAAGAATAATCAGTTTTTAGTCAATGGTCAACCGATTTTATTGAAAGGAGTGAATTATCATGATCACGATCCCGAAAAAGGACATCATATAACGAAAGAATTAGTGATGCAAGACCTGAAGTTGATGAAATCAAATAATATCAATGCGATACGTTGTAGTCATTATCCCAAACCCATTTGGTTCTACGATTTATGTGATCAATATGGATTTTATGTGATAGATGAAGCGAACATTGAAACGCATGGGATGGGGGCGACGAATCAAGGCCCGATTACTACCGAAGGACATCCTGCATACACTAAATCCTGGGAATTGGCGCATATGGACCGTACCCAACGAATGTATCATAGAAGTAAGAATCATGCTTCTATCATTACTTGGTCTTTAGGTAATGAAGCGGGAAACGGAATTAATTTTAAATCAACTTATACTTGGTTGAAATCTGTGGATACATCACGACCTGTACAATATGAAGGGGCCACAAAAGATACAAATACAGATATACAAGCACCAATGTATATCAAATACGATTCTATGGAAGCCTATGCAAAAAGTGATGCTACACGTCCATTAATTCAGTGCGAATATGCACATGCCATGGGAAATAGCACGGGTAACCTTAAAGAATATTGGGATGTTATTAGAAATTATGCTATTCTACAAGGTGGTTTTATTTGGGATTGGGTGGATCAAGGTTTGCTGACCCATACTTTGGATGGAACACCTTATTTTGCCTATGGAGGTGATTTAGGAAGTCAGAAATACCATAACGATGAAAACTTCTGTGCCAATGGTTTGGTCAATGCAGATCGCACACCTCATCCGGCTCTTTATGAAGTAAAAAAGGTCTATCAAAATATACATTTCGATTATCAGAATGAAAAACTAAATGTATTCAACGAATTTTTCTTTACTTCTCTTGATGAATTTGATTTTACTTATCAATTGCTTAAAGATGGTAAAGTTGAAAAAGAAGGAGAAGTGCAAATAGGAAATCTAGCTCCTCAATCCAATAAATCATTTTATTTTCCCTTAGAAATTGATACTTCTAAAGAAGTTGTATTGCAGTTTTACGCCAAAACTAAGAGGAATACACCGTTATTAGAAAAAGGAGCGGTGGTAGCAAAAGAAGAATTTATTTTAAATGAAAAACCTTATGAATCTATACTTGCAACTAAAAACACAGGAGGTTTAAAAATTGAAAATAAGATTCCTGTTCTAAATATTGAAGGGCAGGGTTTTAAGATACAATTTGATACCCAATCAGGTCAATTATTCACTTATGAAAAGAACGGTAATAATCTATTGTTGAACCCTATACAACCTACTTTTTGGCGAGCACCAACGGATAATGATTTTGGTATTAATACACCAAAAACTTTAAAATTTTGGAAAGACGCTACCTTACATCAAAAGCTCATTAGTTGTGAAGTTTTATCTGAACAAATTGCTGAAGATGATGCACATTCAGAGGTGAAAATTAAATCAGTATTTAGTCTTGGGCAATCAAATTCTACCGTAAGCCTTACCTACAGTATTTATTCCACCGGAGCAATTGATATTCATTATCAGCTTGACATAAAAGAAAAAGATCTTCCTATGTTACCTAGAGTAGGTTTGTCTTTGACTTTAAATAAAGGGTTTGATCAAGCAAAATGGTACGGCAGGGGACCTTACGAGAATTATTCAGATCGAAAAACAGCTGCTTTTTTAGGGATATATAATTCCAATGTTACTGATCTTGGGTTTGATTATATCCGTCCCCAAGAAAATGGAGCAAGATCAAATGTTCGATGGTTGGAAGTGAATAATGAAGAAGGAGTAGGTTTTAAATTGACCTCTAACGAAGAATTCATATTCACTGCACATCATCAAATGCCCTCAGACTTTGATGCTGGCAATAAAAAAATGCAACGACACACTAGCGATATAAAAAAACGCCCTCTTACGCATATTATCATCGACCATAAACAAATGGGAGTAGGTGGTGATAACAGTTGGGGATATCAACCATTGACCCCTTATCAAATTACACCGAACAACTATCAATTTACATTAAGAATACAACCTCTGTAGACCATTTTAGCATGATGAATAATACACTTTACACTACTTTACTATTACTCTTTTTTCAATTTACTCTAAACGCTCAGTCCAATAATGGACTGCCTATGATTGGTGCCCAAATGATTATTGAACCTGGTCAGTCAGATGAGGAAATCGATCAACTTTTTGCCCTAATGGAAAGTACGGGAATGACGGTCTGTAGAATAAGGATGTTCGAATCTTATCTGAAAAATGAGAAAGATGATTGGGACTTTACTTTATTTGATAAAGCTTTCGATAGTGCTCAAAAACATAATGTAAAAATATTTGCCACTTTATTTCCGTCCACAAGTGTAGATGATATTGGTGGTGTGAAATTACCTTCTTCTGAAGAACAGTTGTTACAAATTGAGGAGTATATGAAACATGTTGTGGCTCATTATAAGTCACACTCTCAACTTTTTGCTTGGGTGTTGATCAATGAGCCTGGAGTCGGTGATTTGCCAAAAGATGATTTTACACAAAAAAGATATCAAGAGTGGAAATCAAAAAGAAGTATTACTGCTTTTGAAGAAAAATTCATGTCGCCTCAAGCTTTTCTAACGGATTACAATACATGGTTTTTAAACTGGATTGCTTCAAAAGTGAGAAGTATTGATCAGAAAACAGCGTTGCATGTCAATAATCATATGGCTTTCCAATTGGTAAGAGAATACGATTTCCCTAAATGGAGTGAATTTTTAAATTCTTTGGGCGCATCGGCTCACCCGAGTTGGCATTATGGTTGGTTTTCTCGTGAAGATTATACGATGGCGTTTTCAGCTAATTGTAAATTAATTCAATCCGGAGCCATTAAAAATAATTTCTGGATTACCGAATTACAAGGAGGAACAAATATTTATAGTGGCTATTTCCCGTTATGTCCCACTAAAGAAGAAATAAGCTTATGGTTATGGACGGGTATTGGAACAGGCGCAGAAGGAATTATATTTTGGTCATTTAATTCTAGAAAATCCGGAATTGAGGCCGGAGAATGGGGGTTAGTAAATTATGAAAATGGAATGACTGATCGATTGGAAGAAGTACAGAAAATCAATCAGTTTTTAAAATCAAATGAAAAGTTTTTCAGGGATAAAAAGGTAGTAGAAAGTAATATTTCAATACTTTATAATCGAGAGTCCATGTGGGCGGAAAAAGCGTTGCAAACGTGGCAAGGTCCAACCACAGGAAGAGATTATGGAAGCACAATGCTTTCTTCCATTGAGTTTTATAAGTTTCTTCAAAATGAAGGTTATCAACCTAATTTAAAAGAACTTAGAGAGTTTGATTTTTCTAAAAATAACTATGACGGACAACTGATTATTCTATCTCATCAGGTAGTGATGACAGATCAGATGATTAAAAATTTGAGGGGCTTTATTGAAAAAGGGGGACAGGTTTTGATAGATGGTTTGACTGGTATTTATGATGCTCAATTAAATTTTGAACCTACCTCTGATTTCAAATTGCAACTACTTACGGGTGGTGAAATTTTAGAAATTAAACACCTACCATCCAACACACAATTTGATATTCATGAGAACATAGTTTCTACTGGTTTTATGACTGAAATAAAGAACAAGAGTGCACATGAGATTTATAAGAATAATTCAAAAATAGTAGGACTTAAAAATTCAATTGGAAAAGGTACTGTCACTTGGATTCCATCACCTTTAGCTTTGGAAAATAAAAACTCCAAAGGTAACCTTAAAAACCTTTGGGATGATCTAGAAATGGATCAACAATTTGCATCAAATAAAATTTTGGAATGCGATAAAGAAGGCCTAATACATCATACGTTAAAATCGAAAAATCAATGGCTTCATATTATCAATAACCCAACAAAAACATCCATAGACATCACTTTAAAAGGTGCTGATATTAAACAGCTTAATGATGGTGTTCCTAAAAAAGTAGATCAAAAAATAAAAATAGGTGTCGAATCGACAATTATTTTAATACAAAAAAGAAAATCACTTTAAATTTTAATAATTATTCTTTAAATTGATCAAAATACCAATGAAAACTAACATGATTGATCTACATATTTGGAGTCGTGTCCGTGAAGGCGACTACGAAGCTTTTGAACAACTATATGATCTATTTTTCGACAGTCTATATGCTTATGGTATCAAACTATGTAAAAATTCGGACCAAGTAGAAGATGCTATTCATGATATGTTTCTAGACATATGGAAATACCATGATAAGTTATCAGAAACTACTTCTGTAAAATTTTACCTATTTCGTTCGCTGAGGAGGAAAATTCATAAAAACATCAAATCTGATGAAAAAGTAAGCATCTTTAATAAAGATGTCACCCACGTCTATGAAATCGAGGACCAAAGTTTCGATACTTTAATAATACAATCCGAGGAAAAAGCCGAAAAATCGGTATTACTTAAGAAAAATTTAGCCTCATTGTCAAAAAGACAGTATGAGGCTGTAATGCTAAAATTTTATTCTAATTTCTCTTATAAAGAAATTGGATCTATGATGGATATGAATGAACAATCTGCTAGAAACTTGATAGGCCGTGGCCTTGAGAAGTTAAAAGGTTTATTCAGTTAAAAAACCATTTTACTAATCATCCGTCCTCAGTTCTTTCCATTTGCTATTACTTTCGTGAACTATATCTTTATATTGACTATAAAATCTATTTAAAACTTTATCGTCATCTCTATCTTCTTCTTTCAACATCTTAAGCTCGAACAATAAAGTTCTCAAATGATTTCTTGTTTCGCTATAATTTACCCATAATTCTTTATGGTTAAAGAAGCCATCCCATGCAGCCAATAAAGCACTACAAGCACTAAAAATAAGTGTCAAGCATTTTACAGCGAAATGTAAGTCTTCTCCTAGATCGTCTCCAATAGCAACTAAAAAAGTAATACATGAGGAAGAGAAGGCAATACCCATGTATATCCAAAATGATTTGCTTTTATGTCCTTCACTCCAGTTGGCAGTTTTTTCAGACATGTCGTAGATTTCTTTTTTTAGCAATTCGTATTTGCTTGTTACGTCTTTGGTATCAGTCATAGTTAATGTATGATTTTGCTAATGTTTATTCCTTCGAAGATAATTATTTCTGATAAATAATTATCAAATGATACATATCTACCGAAATGTTACTACATTAGTATCATAAATATAAAATAGTAACATTTTGAAGGCAAAAGATAAAATCATACAATCTGCAACGACTTTATTCTTAGATAAAGGAATTAAGAAGGTAAACATCACCGATATAATCGAAGATGCAGGTGTATCTAAAATGAGCTTTTATCGTCAGTTTAAAAACAAAGAGGACATTCTATTGGCTGTATTGAAGCAATTTTTTATGGCCTCTATGGATGATTATCAAAAGATATTAGACAAAAAATTATCTTTTTTAGATTTTCTAAATGAGATCATTTTGATGAAAATTGAAGTGAGCAAGAAAATGAGTAAATCATTTATGGAGGAGCTCATGTCAATGTTTCATGAAAAAAATGAGATACTTGATTTCTTAATGGAACATCAAAAGAAAAGCACTGCTTTATTTATAGAACAATTGATGCAAGCAAAATCCAACGGGGAAGTCGGAGATGATTTTAGTATTGAGTTTTTGATGTACATGATGGAAAAAACGCAACAAGTAGCAAGTGATCCAATGTTACTTCAAATGTTTGATACTCCTGAAGAAGCTGTAAAGCAGGCGACAAAATTTTATTTTTTCGGTATATACGGACAAAGAAAGTAGGATGAAAAAGCAACTAACATACCTATTGATATTGATTTCGCTTCACACTTTTGCACAATCCTCTTTAGAATTTAATGGGATGTTTCAAGGTTTTACGACCTATACTAATGATAGCGATTTGAAATTATGGAGTGGAGGACGATATATCCCAGAACTCAAATACGAATATAAAATCGATTCATTACAGTCATTTTCTGCATATGGATCAGCCAACTTATATGCAGATGTGCAATATGGTGGGGGAGATCCCTTGACCAATGCTTATATCAATCCCTACCGTGCTTGGGTGCGGTATGCCTATGCCAATAGTGAAATACGAGTCGGTTTGCAGAAAATAGATTTTGGATCTGCTAGCATGTTGCGACCACTTCAATGGTTTAATCAAATTGACCCTAGAGATCCATTGGGTTTAACGAATGGGGTGTATTCAGCTTTGGGTAAATACTATTTCAAGAACAATGCAAACATATGGTTTTGGGTATTGTATGGTAATGAAGAAAGAAGAGGCTTTGATGTATTACCTTCTGATAAAAAAAAACCTGAGTATGGTGGAAGATTGCAACTACCTACACCCAAAGGTGAAATTGCTTTTTCTTATCATCATAGAAATGCTATTTATGATAATCAAGACCCTGTTTATCCTGAGTACATAAATACAGTAGAAAATAAATATGGGATAGACGGAAAGTGGGATGTTGGTGTTGGGCTGTGGTTTGAAGGGAGTTACACAAAATTGCAAGACCCTATAAGTATTTTCACTAATCAGACATTACTGAATTTAGGAACTGATTATACCATAAATGGATTAAATATAGTTTTTGAACATTTATTCTTATGGTATGGAGAGGAATGGAACAAAGCAGACTACAGAGGAAACACCTCTGCCATTTCGTTTAATTATCCGATATCATTTTTCGATAATGTCTCTTTGATGGTCTATCAGGATTGGACCAACAATGGGACAGGAGCATTTGCTTCTTATAATCACGATTTCAATTTGTGGACGGGCTATTTTATGCTCTATTATAACCCAACCACTCAAATAACATCACCGGTTGTCAATAACGATTTAAACCAATTTACCTCAGGGTTTGGCGTTCGTTTTATGGCAATTATAAATCACTAAGATATGGAGACAAACAACTTAATTGAACTGAACAATGTTACTAAGAAATTTCTTGTAGGAGATGGTGAATTTACTGCTCTGAGTAATATTAATCTACAGTTTTCTAAAGGAGAATTTTCTGGTTTAATCGGACCAAGCGGATCAGGTAAGACTACACTTTTAAACCTAATTGGTGCCTTGGACGATACTTCAGAAGGAAGCATTGAAATTAATGGAAAAAACATTGCCAATAACTCAGATGAAGATTCGGCATTACTAAGAAATGAACACATCGGATTTATTTTTCAATCCTATAATCTCTTACCAGTTTACAGCATTTATGAAAATGTAGAATTTCCATTGTTGCTTCAAAAATTACCAAAAGCACAAAGAAAGGAAATGGTCATGCAAGCTTTAAAATGGGTAGGTTTAGAAGATATAGCAGATAAAAAAACATCTCAAATATCGGGTGGTCAAGCCCAAAGAGTGGCTATTGCACGTTCTATTGTCAAGAAACCACAAATTATATTGGCAGATGAACCTACGGCGAATTTGGACTCAGCAAATGCTTATAAGGTCATGGATATTCTAAAGAAACTGAATGAAGAATTAGGTATCACTTTTATCTTTTCTTCCCATGATAGTAAAGTGATCAAATATTTAAAGAGAGTCATTTCTCTTGAAGATGGTAAAGTGGTTAACGACGAAAAGAAATAGGTCATGGAAATAGTACACAATTTTCTTCTCAATTTCCGTTTGGCTTACCGAAATATTATCAGTGCAGGTTTAAGAACATGGTTAACAATTACCACTTTAGCCTTCGCATTTTTGTTGATATTGTTCTTCAATAGCTTGTATACGGGATGGGAATATCAAGGCATACGAGATCAAATTGATTGGGAATATGCGGATGGTCAAATTATTCAAACGGATTACGATAAGTTAGATCCTTTTAGTATTGAAAGTGGGCATTCTCAAATTTTGGATCAACCTCAATTGACACCTGTTTTAATCAGACAGGGAAATTTATATCCACAAGGCAGACTTCTTCCAATTTTAATTAAAGGTATTCCAGCTGATCAACAAGTAGTCAAGCTTCCTACATCTTCTTTTTTACAAAGTAAAGATGATATTCCAGCAATTATTGGAGATGGGATGGCTACAGATAATCACTTAAAAATTGGAGACAAAATCTTATTAAGATGGAAAGATAAAAACGGCACTTTTGATGCAAAGCAAATTACAATTGTAGATATATTTAAAACCAATGTGCCTACTGTGGATGGTGGTCAGATTTGGGTAGATATCAATACACTTTGGGAAATGACAGGTATGCAAAATGAAGTAACCTATCATTTAGTAAAAGGAACTTTTGAGGATGAATTATCTGATCAATGGAGATTTGAAATTCAACAAGAACTACTAAAAGAATTTGTGGCAATGGTCGATATGAAAAAGGGATCATCTGCTTTTCTTTACATCATTTTGATGTTCATAGCTTTGATTGCCATTTTTGATTCTCAGGTATTTTCTGTTTTTAAACGTCAGAAAGAAATTGGTACGTATATCGCTCTAGGATTTACAAAAAAGAGGGTGACGTTCTTATTTACCTTGGAAGGAACAATGTATGCTTTTATAGCTACCATTATAGGAACAGCGATCTCGGTTCCATTAATTACTTGGTTGGGTGTTGAAGGGGTTGATTTGGGGAATCAAGATCAATCCAGACAAATGGGCGTAACTGTTGGAGAGAAGCTCTATCCGATGTTGACATCAGGACTTTTATTTAGTTCAGTCTTTTGGGTAATTCTATTATCCACTATCGTCAGCTACCTTCCTGTAAGGAAAATTGCAAAAATGAATACTGTAGATGCACTTAAAGGGAAAAAATAATGTTTGAGTTTTTATTTAAAGGATTAATCCGAGATAAAAGTAGAAGTGTCCTTCCTTTGATTGTTGTGGCACTTGGCGTATCCCTTTCTGTGTTTTTTGTGGGATACATGCAAGGCATGATTGGCGATATGGTCGATCAAAATGCTAGATTCAGTACTGGCCATATGAAAGTGATGAGTCGAGAATACGTGAAAAATATTGCTCAAAGACCACTTGATTTAGCCTTGTTAGATGCAGACGATTTAATCGCTGATTTACAAAATGATTATCCTGAAGTAGATTGGGTGAAACGTATCAATTTCGGTGGGATTTTGGATGTGCCCGACGAGGAAGGCCAAACCAAAACACAAGGTATGGCAGGTGGTATTGCCTTGGATCTTTCATCAAATAGTTCGGATGAAAAACGAATGAAATTAGGGGAGAACTTAGTGGAAGGAACTTTGCCTAATGGACCTTATCAAATGATTTTGGGAGATGGTTTAGCCCATCGCATGAAAGTGAAATTAGGAGATAAAATCACTTATTTTGGATCGACGATGGATGGAGCAATGTCTTTTCAAAATTTCACATTAGTTGGCACCGTTTCATTTGGTACTTCAGTGTTGGATGATCGAACGTTTATTGTTGATATAAAGGACGCTGAACAAATCTTAGATATGGTCGATGCCGCTCAGGAGATTCTAGGTTTCTTACCCAATGATGTTTATGATGATGATAAAATCAACGAAATAAAAGAAAGTTTTAATGCTAAAATGTCATCTGATACCGATGAATATGCTCCTGAGATGTTGGCATTAAGAGATCAAGGAGGAATGAGTTATATCTTAGATTTTGCTGGCGTTATTGCAGGATTCTTTACAACATTATTTGTGGTAGCTATGTCGATTGTCCTTTGGAATACAGGCTTATTAGGTGGTTTAAGAAGATATACTGAGTTCGGGATTCGAATTGCCATGGGAGAGTCTAAAAAGGCGATATACAAATCCTTGCTTGTGGAGGCATTAATTATTGGTGTCATAGGTTCAGTAATAGGAACTGTTTTGGGTGTAATTCTTACTTATTATTTACAAGAAGTTGGGATAGACATTTCTGATATGGTCGGACAAGGAAGCATGTTAGTTTCCAATGTGATTAGAGCGAAAGTTGTTCCTCAGCAATTGTGGATTGGTTTTATTCCGGGTGTCGCGGCTACCTTATTAGGAGCACTTTTATCCGGAAGGGGGATCTTTAAACGTCAGACCTCACAATTATTTAATGAATTAGGAGTATAATCAAATACTAAAATGAAAAAGATATTTATTCTGTGTGCTTTTTTTTTATCAATAGGTAGTCAAGCACAAGATGCTAACAAAATACTTAATGAAATCGATCAGAATATGTACACCAAAACAAAGGTATCCACTACTAAGATGATCGTTTATGGTAAGCGAAAGACGAAAGAAATTGTCACTAAAGGGTTTACTCGAGGTACAGAAGATTCGTTTTCTGAATACCTATCACCAGCAAGGGAGAAAGGAACAAAAATGCTGAAATTAAATGATAAACTATGGATTTACTCACCTTCTTCAGATCGTACCATACAGATTTCAGGTCATATGTTAAGACAGTCAGTGAATGGATCGGATATGTCGTATGAAGACATGATGCAAGAAAGAAAATTGGTTGAAATGTATGCTCCAAAAATTGTAGGTGAAGAAGAGATGAATGGTGAAGAGTGTTACATTCTAGAACTTGAGGCAAAAACTGAGGATGTTACCTATCAGAAAATAAAAATGTGGGTAGAGAAAAAACATTCAGTCCCTATGCGTCAAGATCTTTTTGCTAAAAGTGGGCAAATGCTTAAAACCATCAATATGTCTGATATCCGAAAAGTAGGCGATCGATACTATCCATTTAAGATGAATTACAAAGATGTACTGAAAGATGGAAAAGGGACAGACTTTGTGGTAATGGAAATGGAAAATAATGTTCCTATTCCGGATCATGTGTTTAATAAGAGTAATTTGAAGAAGTAAGCACAATTAACAGTAAGATAACAACCATAGATTCCTTCATTTTTAAAATTTTGAATAACTTGTGTCTTAAACTAAAATTTGACCAAAAATGAATACATTAGAACAAATTCAAATTTTAAATAGTAATGAGCAGGAACTCGATCAAGAGTATTTCTTAAAAGAAGAACATTATGAACTTTTGATGGATTTATCGGAAGCAGAAACGGACGATGAAGAAGAAGAGTTGTTCAAAAAAATGAAAGACATTCCCAATCTACCAATAATCTCTGCGATTATTGAACTTTGGGAAAATACGGTGGGTGCTGTAGTCCTTTCTCAAGAATTGAAAGAGGGAAATCAAGTTACTATGGAGGATAAAATGGAAATCGAAGAAGAAGCTTGTGCAGATATGTCATTTGATTATTCTCGATTTACGGTAATTATCGAAGGAGAAGTAAATAGAGTTCAAATAGTAGATCAAGAATAAGATTATTTGATATACTCAATATAAATAAGCATGTTTGAGATGAATAATATTTCAAACATGCTTTTTTTATGATCGAATTAAAGTTAACTATACAGAAATTTGAAGGAAAAGGAGGGTGGTCCTATGTAGATGTTCCAGGGATTACTTCTGATAGAAATACTCATTTTGGTTGGGTGACTGTAAGTGGAAGTATAGACGGCTATCCTTTAGAAAAAGTAAAGCTGATGCCTAAAGGTGATGGTCTTTTATTTTTACCTATTAAAAAGGAGATAAGAAAGAAGATAAAAAAAGAGCAAGGCGATGAGGTGCATATCAAATTATATCTTGATAATGAAGAGGTAAACAACCCAGAAATTCTTTACAACATTCTTTTAGATATATCAGATAAAGCTGCTAAAAATTTTAAAAACTTACATAGATCGCGACAACGGGATATCATTCAGAGAATATTTGATAATAGGAACGAAGATGTTCAAACACAGCGAATTAATGAGTTAATTGTAGAGTTAGAATCAAAAAATGTATGACAAAAAGGGTATATTATATCATTTTTATTTGATAATATTTTTTATTACATTGGTTTTGAACAACAACATTACATATGATACGATCCAGAATTTGGCATCCCAAAACCAATACGACCTCACAAACAATTTACAAAGACCACTATTATGTTTCTAATCTTATAGAAAAGAAGTGGTTACACAAACTCATAGGAACTTGGGGAAATTCAAAATATGTCTTCAAGTACACTATTAATCTTAATACTAGTATTAAAATCTTAAATGATGAATACAAGGAATTAGGTAAGATTAAGATCAATTTTTGGGGCACTAAAGCTAAAATTTTTATTGATGACAAAGTTTATCAATGGAATGCTAAAAACATGCTACGTAAACAGTGGCACATTAAATCAAAAGAGCAATCGAAAATATTAAATGATAAGGGTCAGTTTTTCTCCAACGATTTACCAAAAAATCATAGAGGCATATTAAACTTGTCGGGACACGCTGTTCAGCATTTTAATAATCATTACCTCGTTTCAATATTTTCTTTTATTATTGGCGGTCTTCTTATAATTATATAAAAACATTAAATAATTGTAAATTAAATTTACGCAACTTTGATAAATACTAAAAATATAAATCAATTTGTATTTTTGTAATTAAATGTTGTACAATTTTTGTGTGTTCATCTCACTATCTACTTTATTAAATTTGCATGACTTAAATTGGTGTCGCGAAACATCAAAATCAATTGAGATTAAATACAAATGAACCAACTATTATTTCTTTTATTCTTTTTAGTTAGTACTATCGTTTATGCTGGTCAAACAAATACTGACAATACTAATCAACTTACAGAATACGACGACTATAGAATATGGTCAAATGTAAGTGGTTCAACTATGTTCAAAGCTAAATATTTAGCTGAATCTGAAAACAGTGTTTTTTTAGAAAAAATTGACGGTAGTATTCACAAAATCCCTTTAACAACTTTTCATTCGAATGATCAAAGTTTTATTATTGATCAAAAAGTAAGGGCAGAACAAATCAAAAACAAAATGTATTCGAACATGGTACAATCGAAATGGTTGATCATATTCGCTATAGTTTTATTATTGATTTCCATGGTATTTATGTATCATAGTCACAAATATGCTTTATTTCTAAAGTTCATCTTTGGGTTTAGTATTGTTATTCTATTTGTAGGAAGTACGTCTTCTTATGTTAGAAATTTTGATATGATATTTAATTACTACACCAATATTTCAAATAAGTCAGACCTACAAAAAGACTTAGAAAGCATTTTTGAGAAAAAAATACCCACAAAACTAAAGCGACCTGTAATCGAATTGGAAAAAAAATCAGATTTATTTCCTTTATATCATTCGATTATTCTAACGACTTACTCAAAAAACAACTAAATATTTTTACTCCTCAATAGAACAATTTAACCGAGAATATGTTAATTTGAATATATCATAAATTTCAAATTGCTTCTATGCTCGGCTATCGTTTTACAGATTATATTCCCCCAGAAAATCCTGATGGAGATGTCTTCTCCGAACTCCTCAAAATATTCATGGAACTCATTAACATTACAGGAGGTAATGTTTCAGAGACCATGATATGGATGAGTAATATTGATAAAAAATACAATATTACGAATGATGATTATGGAATGGGTGATTTTTATAATGACCTAAAAAATAAGGGTTACATCCAAGAAAATAATGAAGAAGGTAACTTCCAAATTACGCCTAAAAGTGAGCAGAAGATAAGACAATCTGCTTTAGAGGAAATATTTGGAAAACTGAAAAGAGGACAAAAAGGTAATCATAAAACAAATTTTACTGGAGTACAGGGGGATGAGTTTACCTCTGACAAACGACCTTTTGAGTTTGGAGATGCATTGGGTCAAATCTCAATGACTGATTCTTTACGAAATGCCCAAATTAATCATGGAGTAGATTCCTTTTCAATTCATGAAAGTGATTTAGAGGTGATTGAGAAAGAACATCGAACTCAAACCTCTACTGTTTTGATGATTGATATATCACATTCTATGATTCTTTATGGAGAGGATAGAATTACTCCAGCAAAAAAGGTAGCGATGGCTTTATCAGAGATGATAAAGCGAAAATACAAGAAAGATACTCTAGATATTATAGTTTTTGGTAACGATGCTTGGCAAATAAAAATTAAAGATTTACCCTATTTGCAAGTGGGACCTTATCATACTAATACCGTTGCAGGTTTGGAATTGGCAATGGACCTTCTTAGACGAAGAAAAAATGCCAATAAACAAATTTTCATGATTACCGATGGAAAACCTTCATGTCTTAAAGAAGGAGCAGGCTACTACAAAAACAGCTTTGGTTTAGATAGGAAAATTGTCAACAAATGTCTTACACTTGCAGCTCAATGCAGACGTTTGAGGATTCCTATTACCACATTTATGATCGCGTCAGATCCATATCTTCAAGAATTCATCAAAGAGTTTACCGAGACAAACAATGGAACTGCATATTACAGTGGTTTACAAGGGTTAGGTGATATGATTTTCGAAGATTATTCAAGAAATAAAAAGAAACGACTTTAAAATAAATAATATGTACGCTAAACTTTCTACGGAAGAAAAATTAAAGATTACAACATTAGGCGAATTAAAAGCAGCCGGATATCAATCAAAAAGTGTAAAGGACGAATTAAGAGATAATTTGATCCTTAAATTAAAAGAAAAACAAAATCCTTTTCCAGAAATATGGGGATATGAAGACACTGTTATCCCAGAATTGGAAAGAGCAATTTTGTCGAAACATAATATCAATTTATTAGGTCTGAGAGGACAGGCCAAAACTCGTATTGCTCGATTAATGATCCATTTGTTAGACGAAGTAATACCTGTAGTGAAAGGATCAGAATTGAATGATGATCCTTTAGCTCCATTATCCTATTTTGCGAAAGCTCAAATTAGTGAGAAAGGTGATGATACACCCATAATATGGTGGAATAGAGAAGAGCGATTTACTGAAAAATTAGCCACACCGGACGTTTCTGTAGCGGATTTAGTAGGTGATATTGACCCAATAAAAGCAGCTACGAATAAATTAAGTTATTCTGATGAAAGAGTGATTCATTATGGATTAATTCCTAGATCCCATCGATCAATCTTTGTGATTAATGAGTTGCCCGACTTACAACCGAGAATTCAAGTGGCACTTTTTAATATCCTTCAGGAAGGTGATATTCAAATTAGAGGTTTCAAATTACGTCTTCCATTAGATATACAATTTGTATTTACAGCTAACCCAGAAGATTATACCAATAGAGGTAGTATTGTGACTCCTCTAAAGGATAGAATTGAATCTCAAATAATCACTCATTATCCAAAAGAAATTGAAGTTGCCCGTAAAATCACAGAGCAAGAAGCACAAATACAGACTTCTCAAAAAGAAGTGATTACTTCAAACCTATTGGCAAATAACCTTATAGAACAAATTGCATTTGAGGCAAGAGAAAGTGAGTTTGTAGATGAAAAAAGTGGTGTTTCAGCTCGTTTGACCATCTCTGCGATGGAAAATTTATATTCTAGTGCAGAAAGAAGATTGTTAATCAATGGAGAGGAGAGTACTTACATTAGAGTATCTGATTTGATGGGTACGATTCCCGCTATTACCGGTAAAATTGAATTGGTGTATGAAGGTGAGCAAGAAGGAGCAGGAGAGGTCGCTCAAAGTTTGATTAGTAAAGCTATTAGAAAACAATTTTTAGAGATGTATCCATCTCCTGAAAAAGTGAGAAAAGACGATGATAATCCATATCAATATGTATTGGACTGGTTTGGCAATGGACATAAATTAGATATCATAAATGATGTTTCTACAAAAATGTACCAAAATTTGCTTGATCAAGTACCCACTTTAAGAGCTTTAGTGACAAAGCAGAATGAAAACCTTACTGAAGAAGAAACATTCTATCACATGGAGTTTGTATTGCATGGTTTAGCTGAATTTAGTCAGTTGAGTAAACATGCAATTTTATCGAAAACAACGTTCTCTGATTTATTATCTGGAATGATGAATTTTTCAGCATCAGATTTTGAAGACGAAGAGTAAACATGAGATAACGATTAGAATAATATGTGACACAGAAGGAGGTGATAAGCACCCTTTTTTGTGTCATTTCTCATTTATTTACATATTTTCATTAAATTTTAAATTATTTAAAGAATTATTTGTCACATTTAATTGTTACAACTTGTTGTAAGGAGGTTGAAAGTATTCTTCAATACTACATTGGAACAAACAACTTAATATAATTTTAATGTCACATACATCACACTTAGTACATAAGATTAGAACTCAGGTAGAGAAATTGAATACCAAAGAGGCGGCACGTTTTAGAGTAGCCGACAATCTTTGGGAAAGCATTTCATGGGCAGATTTCGGAAGTGAAATCGATGCAGTATCAAAAGCATTGATTTCAAATGGGATTGGTGTTCAAGACAAAGTGGGTATTTATGCACAGAACATGCCTTTCTGGACAGTAGCAGATTTCGCTACTCAACAAATGAGGGGGGTAGCTGTATCAATTTATGCGACTAGTACATCACATCAAGCGGATTACATCATTAATGATGCACAAATTAAAGTACTTTTTGTTGGTGATCAGGAACAATATGATAATGCTATTGAAGTTTTCGATAGATGTGAATCGTTGACTCATATAGTTGCAATGAAAAAAGAAACACACCTTCGCCACCACAAGGCTGGTATTCAGTGGGTTGATTTCTTAGAAACAGCATCTTCTGATGTAGAAGAAGAGTTTAATCAACGTATTAACGATGCTAATTTTGATGATTTAGCTACATTAATTTATACATCAGGAACTACTGGAGAACCAAAAGGTGTAATGTTGGATTACAACAATTTCATTTCACAATTTGATGCACATACAGTATTAGTTGATTTTAATGAAGGCGATGTAAACTTAAGTTTCTTACCACTTTCTCACGTTTTTGAAAGAACATGGTCGATGTATGTTTTCTATAACGGTGGTACGAACTGCTACTTAGAAGATGTAAAACAAATAAAAGAAGCTTTAGTTGAAGCGAAACCACATGTAATGTGTGCTGTACCTCGTTTCTATGAAAAAATCTTCTCTGCTATTCATGATAAAGTAGCAAAAGCGAAACCTACCACACAAAAGCTTTTCCATTGGGCTGTAGGTATGGGTAAAAAAGCGTTTGATGCAAAACAAGAAGGAACGACTTTAGGAACTTTCGATAAAATGAAATTTAATTTAGCGACTAAATTAGTGCTAAGTAAATTCCAAAAATTATTAGGAGGTAATATTCGCTTTATGCCAGCAGGTGGAGCGAAATTAGATCCAGAAATTGGTACTTTCTTCCATTCTATCGGTATCCCAATTATTTTAGGATATGGTCTTACTGAAACAACTGCAACAGTTTCAGCATGGCATTTAAATGAAAAATTCTATACAAATACAATTGGTACTACTATGCCTGGTTGCGATATCAAAATTGATGAAGCTACAGGTGAAATCTTAGTAAAATCTAAAGTAGTGATGAAAGGTTATTACAATAAACCAGAAGAAACTGCTAAAGTATTTACAGAAGATGGCTACTTCAAAACAGGTGATAAAGGAGAGTTTGATGAAAAAGGTAACTTATTGATTACTGATCGTATCAAAGAGTTAATGAAAACATCAAATGGTAAATATATCGCACCTCAACTTGTTGAAGGTAAGATTGGTAAAGATCATTTTGTAGAGCAAATTGCTACAATTGCAGATGCAAGAAACTTTGTGTCGGCATTGATTGTACCTACATTTGAGTCATTAGAGGAGTATGCCAAAGAGCATAATATCTCTTACTCATCGAAGGAAGAATTGATTAAAGATTCTAAAATTATTAGAATGTATGAATCAAGAATAGAAAAAGCACAACATGATTTGGCTAATTTCGAAAAAGTGAAAAAATTCACTTTACTTCCAAAAGAGTTCTCTCAAGAAAAAGGAGAAATGACACCAACATTGAAGTTGAAGAGAAAAACAATTGACGAAAACTACAAAGCAGAAATTGATGAAATGTATGCTGCTTCTCGTTAATTGAAATGCATAAAAAAAACCTCGACAAGTAATTGCCGAGGTTTTTTTATGGAGAATATTTTTTATCGAATATCTAATAAGCTATTGATTTCATCTTGTCCTAAATTTGCTTCTGTTTCCAGTTTTTTACGTAAATCTTCTTTTACGATTCTTTCTGCTTCAGCAACAGGATATTTAATAGATAATGTGATATAGGTTAATTTATCTACTTTCTTAAGCATTACAATCTGATCCGTTCTTCCTAAACGAGCAGTCACATTATTCTGATAAGAAGCAATCACTTGAGTGGCAGATGTAGCATCCGACATTCCTTCTGAATTACTTACAGATGATTTAATTCTACCTAAAATCTCAGATCCAATTTGTGTAGCAAGTTCTGTTAGGCACAATTGATAAGCAGCTTGTTTTGCAGCAGCAAATGTTTCGCCTTTAGATTGTTGGTAGGCTACAAAATATTTTGGATGACCATCTTCATCTTTTGCTAAACGTGCTACATAAGAATTTTCAATTTGCTTTTCCATTGGTAGATCACCAGGAATTACTTGATACCCTTCTTTTTCTAAAGCTTTTGCTTGTTTTCTGGCATCCTTTATAGATCTGCCTTTCATCTCTTTTAAAGTCTTCTTTTTTTGTTTTTTAGTTTGAGCAAAAGCACCTTGATTTGTCAGTAAAACAGAACAAAATAAAAGAGTAATAATAAATGAAAGTTTTTGTTTCATATAAAAAGATAAATTTAGTTTTTGAAAACTCAAAGAGAGTAAATTTTGATAATATCTCGAAATCATTTGAGTTATATAGTCTAGCTAATATAGATTAAAAATGTAGAAAAAAGCCAAGATTTAATTTAAATCATTCACTTATATGTGAATTCATGGTAAAATAAGTGGTTTAGAAGAGTACTTGACCTGTAATTTTTAATGAATTTATTTCAATTATTTTCTTTAATTATTTAACATATATCAACATTATTTTAAATATATAGCTATATTTACATTGATTCTTGCTATTCTCTTAATTAATTATCTTACTTCGAACTGATGCAAAAATTTTTACGAAACTATCTTCATCTTATTGTTATTTGTGTTCTATTTATACCTTTAAATCTTATTGCTAAAGGAGACCCTGTTTGGTTAAAAGCAGAATACAGATTAGTCAATTATCCTACAGACAAGTTCTTAACAGCTTATCAAGTAGCAGTTAACGTCCCTTCTGAAAATAAATCAGACCGTTTGGCACAGCTAAAACTTGATGCAAAAAAAGAATTAGCTGAGAACGTATCAGTACAAATAGAGAGCGTAAGCAAGACAGAAATAGCGAATGCATCAGGAGCTAGTTATGAAAACTTTAAACAAAATAGTACCTCATTTTCTAATGTAAATTTAAGTGGTTTACATCAGATGGATTATTATGATGAGAAAAGAGCCATTTTGTATACATTTATATATATTGAAATTAAGGAGTTACTATCAATCAATAGAAAAAGAGTTAGTGAAGCCAATCAAAAAATTAAGACGTTAAAGAATCAAATTGATAATTATATATCAAGCGAAAATATCATTGCAGCAAAAAAGACAATCAGAAAGGTGATTCCAATTTTTAGAGAAGTAGAGGAGCTTTATGCTGTATCAATCACTTTAGGAGACAAAATTGATTTGAATTACAATGAGTTTATTAATTATCAAACAGAGATAGAAAAAACAAACAAAGAATTATTGAATACCCATATTTCATCTGTAGATGAATTAGCAAATGATATAGCATCGATAATTAACGATCAGGTTCAATTATCTAATCAAACACTACGAGTTGATAATTTTACTTTCGAGGATACCAAAATGGGAAGTAAGTTATCTATGAAATTACATGCTTTATTAACTAGTAAGCTATCATCTCAATCTAAGTTTAGAGTGCTTGATGCCACCAATGCTACTACGAAATTTGAATTGCAAGGGACAATTTGGGAAGAAGGAGAATCTCTCCGAGTACTTTCCATTTTAAGAGATAAAGAGAGTGGGAATATTCAAGGAGGAAGTGAATCTAAAATACTTAAGAAAAAATTAGGAGATACTCCCTTTAAACCCGACAATCTTGATTACGCACTTAAGGTTCAAGGTCTGATTACTTCTAATCAATCTAATAATCAAGGGTTGTCCTTAGATGTGATTACCAATAAAGGAAATAAAAGCCCTATTTATGAAAAGGGGGAGATTATGTCCTTGTATGTTAAAGTAAATAGACCGTGTAAAGTAAGGTTTATTTATCATTTAGCAGATGGAACAAAGGTACTCCTATTAGATAATTATGAAATAACTGCTCAGCAGGTGAATCAAATGGTAAAAGTGAGCCAAGAATTTGAATGTTATCCGCCATTTGGAGTAGAAACGCTTCAAGTATTTGCCAAAACAGGAAGTAATTTTAAACCACTTTCAACTTCAGAAGATCAAGGTTATTATTTTATACAAGATGATATTGAAACAATTAATAATGTGAATAGGCAATTTTCAGATCTAGAACAAGAGGTGGCTTTTTCTGAAAAGCGATTGTTAATCACAACTCTACCAGCAAATTAGAATAGATATTTATTTAATACGATTATGCGATTTTTCTACGAATTTTTCTCAAAAGCATTTCTACATTTACTCACTGCATTTATCCTAATTCCAATGATTGGTTTTGGACAAATGAAAATAAAGGCACAGAAATTACCAGATAATGTAAGTTCACCATTATATAGGGAATATGCTCCTTCTTTAAATGCAGATGGAACAATACTGATTTTTCAAGCCAATAGAAAGGACGGTGATAATTGGGGGATTTACGAAACAATTACAAAAGATAATGGCTTAACTTGGTCAGATCCTGTTGGCATAGATAGCGTAAATAACTATGCAAATCAAGATGATTTAATTGGAGGACCTGTGATTTCCTATGATGGTAACACTTTGTATTTTTTCGCCAATCTCGATGAAGGTTTAGGTGCAGAAGATATTTATTACAGTGAAAGAATTGGCGATAAATGGTCTTCACCTAAAAATATAGGAAGTCCTATCAATACCAAATACCATGAAAGTTTCCCTTCTATTTCTGCGGATGGTACGCATTTGTATTTCATGCGTTTTGATGCAGATAGTATATCAGATTCTAATACATGTTTCGAAATATATGTGTCGGAAAAACAAAGTAATGGAGAGTGGGGAATACCAGAAGCACTTCCTGCACCTATTAATTTGGAATGCGAAAAAGCACCAAGAATTTTATCTGATGGTAGAACATTAATATTTTCATCAATTAGAGCCGGAGGTAAAGGAGATTATGACTTATGGATGTCAAAATTAGGATTTAACGGGGAGTGGTCTGAACCTGTAAACATGCATTTCGTCAACACGCCTGGTACAGACACATTTGCATCAATTTCTGCTTCAGGAGAAACCCTTTACTATTTGAATAGAGGCAAACCAGATCCAAAAGTTTTGAAGAAATACCCTGGTGAAATGCAGCAGGAAGATATTTATACAATTCAAATTACTGAGGAATTCAAACAGTATAAAAATAAAACGATTCAGGGTCAAATTATTGATTCTAAAGATCAATCGCCTGTACAAGCTACATTTTATGTAAGAGATAGATCTACTACAGAAAGGTTATTTGAATTGCCAGTGGCGGAAGACGGAAAATTTGCACTTGTATTGACAGAAGGTATTGATTACGAAATCCTCGTGACGAAAGAAGGGTATTCAACCTATATTTTTCAAGAAGATTTATCTGATTTGAAACACTACGAAAGAGAAAAGAAGAACATCAACTTATTTAGTCATGCATTACTAAACTTAGAAGTATTTGATGCTGATTTAATGTCAAAAATTGAAAGTAATATTGTAGTTTATAACAAAGAAACAAACTTACCATTTGATGATATTGAAATTATTTATAATGAAAAACTCACTTCTTATTCATTAAAGCTGCCCATAGGAAATCTATATGAAGTGCAGGTGAGTAAAGATAATTTTCAAACTCAATCATTCACTTTTGACCTGAGTACCATGTTACTTTATCAAAAGTTTGAAAAGTCAATAGATCTAATGCCAAACAAAGTTGAAATGCAATTTAACGTTGCAGATGCAGCTACTGAAGAAGGCATTATGGCCAAAATCGTCCTAATAAATACCGATACCGATGAAAGGATAGAAGTAGAGGCAGAAATGGGTGAAGATGGTAAATATAAGATTGAAGTTAGAGATGGAGCCTCTTATGAAATCGAGGTAAGAAGCCCTAGAGGATATTCATTTTTCTCATCAAAATTAAAAGCTTCTGATAAGAAAGAATTTGATGTAGCCCTTACAGAGTTAAAACCGAATAGTAAGCTTCCGCTGAAAGACATTCTATTTGAATCTAATTCATCTGAAATTATCGAAAGTAGTTTTAGAGAATTAAGGCGTTTAGTTAAACTAATGAAGGATAATCCGAATATTGTAGTAGAATTAGCAGCACATACAGATGATGTGGGTTCTGATCGTTACAATATGAAATTATCTGAGCATAGAGCAAAAAATGTGGCGATGTATGTCATGGATTTTGGTATCCCTAAAAATCGATTAGTTCCTAAAGGTTATGGAGAGTCCCAACCCACAGTATTAAATGATACTGAAGAAAACAAAGCGATGAATAGAAGGGTAGAATTAATGGTTCTTGAAATTAATAACTAACCCAAAATTTACGAAACTATGAAAAACAGCATTCAATATATCATTACATTATTACTTCTACTTTGTAACGTTTTTGTATTCGCACAAAACAAAGAAAAAGAAGAAGAAGATATCGCCACAACTTTAGAAAGAAAGAAATACGAAGATATTGATTATAAGAAGTATTACCCTGAGTTAAAGCCTCAATATGACACTGAGATATCTGATGCACAGTTACAAGAATTAAAGAAGATCATCAAATATCAACCTTTAGAGGTCAATCCTTTATTTCAAGTAAGTGAATACTATTATCAAAGAATCAATTCATTTGATGTACTTAGACAATATCAAGCAATTCAATCAACATGTGATTCAGCGACTCGATATATTGAATTATTTGAGAAAAACCTCACAGAAAAAGAAATCAAAAAGAAATGGAAACGCTATTATTTAGAGTTTCTTCAATTTCCTGCAAATCAAGGAAAAGGTTTAGAAAAGGTAACTCAAATTGAAATCCAAAGTGAGCTAGCGAGAAGAAAGGAAGTGCTTGCAAAACAAAAATCAGAAGTTGATAGTATATATATCAATTTCAAAGAATGTATCAATGAGTATTTGATTGCAAATGAGCAATTTAGAGAGGTGTGTGGAAAGTATCCAACCATAAAAGACTTTTACATTTTAGCAGAGTATGATAATGTCTTTGAGGAAATTCAACCGATAAAAGATCATTATTTAAAGGCATTAGAAGCTTTCCAAAGATATAAGCAAGCTTTAGAAATTCATCCTATTGAAGGTTATACTACTGAAATAATTGAAGTTGGAATTGATAATTATAGAATTCACGGTTTAACTACAACAAGCTTCTTAAATGAGGATATACGAATGTGGAATTATGCAAAATGGTTTGATGATGTCTCACAATTTTATCAAGCTGAAATTTTGCCTATGAGAAGCTTGGTAACAGCGTATGATCATTATTTGAATGATGTAATTAATCAAAAGGAAAAATCAAACGTTCCGAGTGAGGATCGATTCTATTTAGATGTCCGAAAAATAGGTAAGATCAAGAAGTACGATCCAAATGCATTTCCAGTAAATATTTATGAATACAAAGAGCAAAAGATAAATTTATTAAACCAAATCACTTATTCAGAAGTATTGAATTCTGGTAGAAAGGGGGATTTAAAATACATTAGATCACAAGCTGATATTTGGACAGAATGTCGAAAAGCGATTCATCGTTTAAGGAAAATACCTACTGATCAAAACAGTATGGGTTATAAAAAACATGCAACATTTTTTGCTCAAGAATACCAAGATGATTTATCAAATTATGTCAATAATGAAAAATCTAGTATAAAATTGACACAGCAAAAATCAGAGGATCTATTAAAAACTATTATAGAAAATTACTTCTCATCAACCCTTTCAGATTCTGCTCAGTTTGTAGCTTATCAAAAGGATTCAATTAGTTTGGAATCTATTCAGGAAACAAACGATTTTATAGTCAGAAGAATGAAGACTATTCATACAAGACCGAATAAAGATGATCATACTTTAGTAATAGGTACTATAAAGGACAAGAAAAGTTTAGCGGTTTTTGTGGCTGACATCGATACGTTGAATGAAGTTAATTGGCTCTCAAAATACGAATTTGATAAGAAAGAGTATCAAGATGCTCCCAACATAGATATTCCAAATATTAATGTAAAAGGAGGTGTTGTTCATTTAATGCTTTCTGCAGAAGGAATAAAAGTGGGCGATAATGAAATAAGCCTTGATAATAAAGTAGTCATTTTTGATGCAAAAACTGGCAATCAATTAAATGAAATTCCTGTTTCGAGTCAGCGATACCCAAGAGTTTTCGAATATTTACAGGAAACAAAAAGTTATCTGATTGCTTACAAAGGGAAGACTAAAAATTCTATTCAAGAATACGATACCTTAAATATTCAAAACATTAAAATTGATGGAGAACAATTGTGGTCATCGAATTACTTAATGAAAGGAATGATTACTGAAATTCTTCCACTACAAAATCAATTTTTATTGGTAGCAAATATCAATAAGCTAAGTGATATAAATGAGACCAACGTCTTATTGGCCAATAATATGGAGTTTGGTAAGTTTAATACTGCCATACTGAAAATAGATAGTTTTGGTCAGGCAAAAGATGGCACAGTCCTTAAATCAGAACAACCTTACGAATCGATATTTGCATTATCTGACTATGATAACACATTAAATCTTATCGGTGTGAAAGGAGATTATTCAAGAGATAAAAACTATACTAATAAGGATCTCATGCTTGTAAGTATGAGGATAAATAACCTAAAAGTAGAAGAAAAAAATATTCAATAATGAAAAATATTAATATAATAGTATCGATCGTTTGTCTCATTCTCATCTCTAATTTTTCTTCTGCTCAAACAGTTGAAGAGATCTGGGAAAAACACATGAAAAGTGCCCGAGATTGGTATGAGTTAGATGAATTTGATAATGCCTTAAAGGATTACGTTAAAGCAAAAGAAACTTTACCCACAGATTCTGTTGCTTATTTAGAAGGAGCGATGACGGCGGCTTATGCCATGAATGAAGAAATATTCGAAAAATTAAAATCGGAATTTTCTTCAGTATTTAAATACACATCTCCTAGTTTTTATGATTACTCTGAAATTCTTCTACAGTCTCGTATTCAAAATCAAACGGGTAATTTAGAACAGCTGTATAAAATTGGATTGGATAAATATCCACATCATACAGAGATGTATGCAGGTCCTTTACTAGGTATATATTTCGAAAATAATCAAATCGATGAGGCCAAATCATTGTTAGAAAATTCATTGAATAAAGTAGATAACCCTGAGTTTGCTTATACATTAGGGGTGATTTATCAAAATGAGGGTAAGATTGATGAAGCCATAAAGACTTATGAGAAAGCATTGAAAATTGATCCTAAACACATCAATACCAACTACAATATAGGTACTATCTATTATAATCAGGCAGTTCGAAGCATTAATAGATTAAATGATTTAAGTGTTGAGGAATTCGAAACAAGAAGCTTAGAAATGAATAAGGTGGCTTTAGAAAAACTAAAAACTGCCAAACCTTATATCGATAGAGCCGCTTCTGATGAAAATAAATCAACAGATGCTTTCGAATTTCTTCAAACTACATTGGTATTAATTGATCATGTAGAACACATCAATGAAACAATATTAGAAGAAAGAGAAAAGGATAAAAGTATTATTTCATTTTCTAAAGATGAGAATACTTCTAGCAATCTAAATGAAGCTCCAGTTGTACCTACAGTAAAATCTCCTGTAATTGAGAAATCTACTAATGAAGAAGTAGTTGTTAAAACAGAAAAAAAAGAGACATCAAAAATTCTTCCAGCTGAGTTAATGATGTCCAATTTACAGTTTGTATATGACAATGGACAATCGACTCTTGCAAAGGGAGGATCAGGAAAAATTAAACTTAGAATCGAAAATTGGGGTGAGGGTACATCATACAAACCCACTGTGAAATTATTAGCTTCTATGTCCATTACTGGATTAAATTATGACCGATCAGTAAAGCTTAAGGATATTGCTCCTAATGGAGCCGTTGATGTGGAAATAAATGTGACTTATGAGAAGCCAAATGCAGTATCAAGAGGCTTTAAAGCGATAACAGCAACTCAAAATAAATTTAGAGTAATGGTTTCTGATTCCCTTAGAAACCGATCTGAAATTCAGGAATTTGTTTTGAATCTTGATCAAAAAGACGTTGATACAACTCCTGCAATGGCGGTGAAGACTGTTCAGGCAGGTAAAAACTATTTAGTTCTGATTGCGGCAAACAATTATACTTCTTGGACACCTTTAAAAAATGCAGTAAGTGATGCTGAAAACATCAAAAATGTATTATTGAACAATTATCATTACGATCCTGAAAATGTCTATGAGTTATACAATGAGAAAGTGACTAAAACAGAAATATCAAAATTGGTTAGAGATTTAGCTGCTAAAGTAGGTGATGAAGATAAATTATTGATTTACTATTCGGGTCATGGATATTATGATGACTTCACCCAAGACGGTTATTGGGTACCCGTCGATGCGGACCACTCAGAAGAGGATATGTCGACTTATTTACCTAACACAACCATTTTAAAATATATCAAAGCTTTAAAAACTAAGCACACCTTGCTAATTTCTGATGCGTGTTACTCTGGTTCTATGTTTAGTGTGAGGACAAGAGGAATGAAATATGCTGATCGAGTAGAATCTTTACCTTCAAGGTGGGGACTCGCTTCTGGTGGATTAACTGAAGTTTCAGATGGAGAAGAAGGTGGACATAGCCCTTTTAATAAATATTTAACAAACTATTTAAGAAACAATACAAGTGAGAAAATTACAATTCGTAATTTAGCTATGTATGTTCGTGAATCTGTAATGAGTAATGCCGAACAAGAGCCAGAAGGAAAACCTCTAAAAGATGTTGGTCATGAGGGAGGTGAATTTGTTTTTCAACTTAGAAACTATCAATAAACTATGAAATCTAGCATTCAACTATTTCTATTATTTATACTATCCAACTATTGCTTTGGTCAGCACTTAATGATTGACCCACAAGGTCATTCATCTCTAGTAAGAGGAGTAGCTTTTTCGAATGATAATAGTAAACTAGTATCGGTTTCTGAAGACAAAACCATACGTATTTGGGATTTAAGAAATAATGAATTAGAAGAAACGCTATGGGGTACTTATGCTAAAGGTAAAGAAGGACGTTACAATACCTTAAGTATGCATCCTAAAAAGAATATGATAGCGGCAGCTGGCTATTTACCCAATAATGAGATTAGAATTATTGATTTAAACAACTCATCACAAACGGCTTCATTTATTGGACACACTAATGTGATTACGGATTTAAGTTTCTCTCCTGATGGACAATGGTTATGTAGTGCTAGTGCAGATAAAACCGTGAAATTATGGTATGTACCTTATTTGAAATCAACAAAAACCAATTTTACTCTTTCTATAGATGAGTTCCAAGACTTGGTTTATTCAGTAGACTTTTCAAAAGACGGTACAAAAATAGTTTGTGCCTCATTCGACGGATCTATTAAGTTATATCAATTAAATGCAACAAAAGATAAGGCTACTTTATTAAATACATGGGAAACGTTTGAACCTGTAACGAAAATCAAATTCTCTTCCAATCATATTATAGCAGGAACATCAAAAGGTAAAGTATTTATTTATTCTCCAAAAGGTGAGGAGGAAGCAGTTATTCCAAGTGCAAAAGGCTATATCACGACTATTGATCTTCCAGAAAGTGAAGATGAATGTTTGATAGTGGATTCTAAAGGAAACCTTACTATATACAACACATCCAATTGGTTAAAGAATAAATTTATTCCTGCTGAAAAAGGAATTATCTCCGCTGCACGATTTGCTAATAACACTAATAAATATGTGGTGTATGCAAAAGGTGTGGAAGGAATGTTATCCATTTATGATATTGAAAAAGAAAAGAATATCCTTCAATTCGAAAGTGATGGTATGTCGAATAAAAGAATAGGAAGATCAGAAGGGAAACGTTTTGCTTTATCCGTAAATCATAAGAAAAGACAACCTTACAATAAGGTATTTGATTTCGAGAAATTAGTGATGGAACTAAATGTCGAGAAGCAATCGGAATATGAGATGCCTGTGATTGAGGGTCAAGGTATAACATTAAGAAAAATTAATGCGTACACTTTGCAGATTGGGTCTTCGAAAGTAATAAATGATAAAAACAGAGATAAAGCAATTAATGCTTATTGTTTTACACCAAAAGGAAATGTAATTGTATCGAGTGGTAACTCATTAAAATTATATAATCAGAGTGCTCAATTAGTAAAAGAGTTTCATGGTCATAGTGCTTCGGTTATAACTGCTCATGTTTCTAAAGATGGGCGGTACTTAATATCATCAAGTGATGATCAAACGACTAAATTATGGAATATTGAGACAGGAGAATTATTAGCGTCCTTATTTGTTAGTTTACACAATGAATGGGTGTGTTGGTCGCCTAAAGGATATTATCATGCATCAGCAGGAGGCGAAAAATATATTGGTTGGTTAGAAAGTAAGGGAATAGGTGAACTAAGTAATTATTACTCTGTTAATTTTGCAGATAAAAGATATCATAAAAAGGAGGTGCTTATAAAGATTATTGAAATGGGGAGTTTCGATCAAGCAATCAATGCATTAGGTTTGAAGAAAGTTGACCCTGAAGAACTTGTAAAACAACAGCCTAGAATTGAGTGGGTTTCTCCAAATTTACATACTCAATTAAGAGGTACAGATTTGGTGAAAGTAGATGCTACGATAACATCAAAATCACAATTGAAAACAGCAAAAATATTAGTAGATGGTCGTCCGAAATCAATAGATTTAAATGCTGTTTCTGAAGTTTCTGGACTGTATAGTTATCAGATAAAGGAAGAATTCAAGACGCATCATGACCAAATGAAAGTTCAAATTTTTGCAGAAAATGAATTTGCTAAAATTACTTCTAAACCTAGAAGCATATCAAAAATTAATCCAGAGAATACTTTATCAGATGTAGGATTTGATATTGAAGCTTTAATGAGTTCAATAACTAAAACCCAGAAAAGTACCCAAAATATTTACTTATTATCTATTGGGATTTCCAATTACAACGATAAGACTTTAAACCTGAATTATGCTGACAAGGACGCTTTAGCAATATCTGATATTTATAGAAAACAAGCCAATGGCAAATTGTTTAATGAAGTTTTTGTCAAGGAACTAACAAACGAAGAAGCGAAAAAAGAAAACATTTTAAGCGGATTCCAATGGTTGTCAAAGAATGCAACTTCTGATGATTTAGCAGTTGTTTTTATTGCTTCTCATGGATTGAATTGGGAAAATAATTTCTATGTGATTCCTCATGATGTAGATCTTAAAGACGTTGATAAAAGTGCTGTGAAATGGGCTGATTGTGCGAATGTGATGACACAATTACCGTCACAAGTTTTACTTTATGTGGACGCATGTAACAGTGGTCAATTAGGGGTGAATATTGCTCATTCTGATAATACTGAATCTATCCGATCATTATCTAGTGACGAAAATGGTGTGATAATTATGTCTGGTTCGACAGGTAAAGAAAGTTCTTTAGAAAGTTCTGAGTGGCAACATGGTGCATTTACTGCAGCGATAATTGATGGACTTGGAGAAGGAAAAGCGGATTACTCAGGAGATCAGATTATCTCTTTAAGAGAACTGGATTTATATATCGCAATGAAAGTGGAGGAATTAACAAAAGGAAAGCAACATCCAACAACGCAAAAACCAAGTACTATAAGTGTTGTGAATGTTGGAGAAATGATACCTCAGTAAACATATTTTAGTTTGATGAGTGATCTAGATGATTATTAGTACTAATTTTATGGTTATATTTAGAACAAATAGAAACTTAATTAGTTATTAACCTGATCACTCTTCAAACTCTATTCATGAAATCAAGACTTTGGTTTACCATTCTCTTTCTAAACTGTATTGCAAATTTATTAGCTCAGGAAAAAGTTCAGCAAGATTCATTAAAAGATAAAAACTTTGTCGATAAACTAATTGATATTGTCACTTATGATTCTAAGTCTTTTTCAATGACTACTTATCCTTTAGGGGGGTATAGTGAACAATTTGGCTTTATGATAGGTGCAATGCCTGTATTTACTTTTGCTAAAAGTGAAAGTAACAATAATGACAAATATAAAAGACCTACCACTTTAATTCCTTCAATTTTAGTTTCTTCAAAAGGTTTATTTTCTACAAAGGCAAGTTTAATTTTTTATGGTAAAGAGCACTTGAACCTTCAAATAGATGGTATATATCAATATGTACCTTTTAATTACTATGGTGTAAATGAACTAACACCAGCAGATACAGTTTCTTTTTTTAATCGTCAGTTTGCAAGTTTTGGTGAAGCAACTTACGAGATGAATGATATTTATTTTTTAGGTTTTAGGTATGATATCCAATACAATAAATTAGAAGATTTTGATCAGATAATAAATGAAAATAATATTATTGGTTTAAATGGAGGTTTTAATTTTGGAATTGGCCCTACATTTAAAATAGATAACAGAAACGATGTGAATTATCCATCAAAAGGACAATTACTTTCTGTTGCACTAAGTTTCTATCCTAAATTTCTTGGGAATGATTATCATTTCTCTCATTTTTTTATTGAGTATAGTAAATTTTTTAAAATACGATCTGATAAAAATATTCTAGGTTTTTTTGCTGCATTTCATGCTCAAGAAGGGGATGTCCCATTTTATTATTTAAATAAGTTGGGAGGAAGTAAAAGAATGAGGAATATCGTTCATCCTCTACGATTCATTGACAAAAACTATTATATGACACAGTTAGAGTACCGACGTCATTTATTCTGGCGATTGGGTATGGTACTTTATGGAGGAGTGGGTAATGTGTATGGAAGTAAAGGGACTTCTGCTTTTGAAAATGTAAAATACTGTGTTGGTTCTGGTTTTCGATTCCAATTAGTTGATGGTGTGAAAGTGAATTTCCGTTTTGATTATGCCATAGGGAATTATGATCAACAAGGATTTTGGATTACTCGTAGAGAAGCTTTTTAATTTTAATCAAAATGTTTTTTTGTAATAATTTACTTTACCTAATAATCTTACATGGAATTTTAAGCTAAGATTTTTGTTTAGATAATACAATAAATGGCCTTTTTGACTAAATCAAACAAGTATATCATGTAATTATTAATGATTTCTTTTCAGAATAGAGGTATGTAATATATTCAACCATATGTTTACAAGTGTTAATATCTTGAATTTTTAATCACCAATTACGTTTAATTATATGAAAGCAAAGTAAAAATTACATTGTAAGTATAACTCTCAAAAATCCTTACTATCATTTTGTAAACTTCTACTGTTATGAAAAAGCTACTTGTAACTATTATTGTTGGAACGTCAATTTTATTTGCTTCTTGTACACCAAAAGCAGATCCGCTTCCATATTTACCAAAAAAACAAATCAATGAGTTTTTTGTAGAACATGATATTCAATTAGATACTACGTCTGTAAGCATTCCAGTAGGAGAATAAGTTTATTAGACAGTAACCAAAAAAAGCAGATCTTAGATTTCTAAGGTCTGCTTTTTTCATTTCAAAACTAATTGGCTTTCTTTGGCGATTTAATCCCAGCCTTTATTTCAGTATTTAAAAAATTATCTTGAGGAGGAATAGGGCATGAATAACCTTCTGTGTATGCACAGTATGGATTATATGCTTTATTAAAATCTACAACAATGGTTTTCCCTTTTGGTATACTTAGATCAATATATCTTCCAGCCCCATAAGTCGTATTACCATTCGTTTGATCCATGAATGGTAAAAACAAATAATCTTTATATTCATCGCTTTTCTTTAATCTTTCACTCTGATAAACATTTAGTTTAAATGTCTCTCCATTGATTTCAAACGACAGCGTTCCATATTTTTTATATTGTGCCATTCTTGATGTGGATGTTTTCATCCCAAAAACTTTGCCTTTATCTTTCTTGAATTTGGCGATAACTCTATAGTTTAGGTCAATTGGGAAAAATTCATGCCCTTGAAATTCTTTCAGCTTTTCCCCTTTTAAAGGAGAATGATCTGGGTCTTTATAATCAGCTGTAAGTTTAGCTTGAAACTCTTTTACTTCATCAATCTCTTTATTTTGAGAAAAAATTGCATTGATAAAAATAAAAGAGAATACAATTGTGGGAATTAGTTTCATGGAATAGAAGTTTAATTGTAAGTCGAAAAAATGTAGATAGATGATTTTTGATAAAAATTATTCTATCAATGTTTAATATGGCTTCAATTTAATTGATTTAGATCAAATGGGAAAGCGACCACCAATCTGAATGGCTTGTTGATTGTAAAAAAAGTGTTGTTCAGCTTTATCATTTTTATTTGTAGTTGATCGAATATCGGGCATATGTACAAAGCCAAGTTTTAAATCACCTTGTATAAATACATAATCAAAAAATAGGAGGTTAAGCCCAACATTTACATCCAACCCATATCCTGATAAATGAAAAGTATCATTTCTTTCTTTACCCAAAAGCTTTGAATTCGTTTTGGGTAAATGAATACCAGCACTAAAACCTTCAGTAACATTAACTCCAATGTTGGGGCCATTAATTTTTTTGAAATTAAAGAGCTGATCAAATCTATTCAGACCGAAATAAAGATAATTTAAACCATCTGTATGTTCGAAGGTGAGGAAGTCTTGAGAAAGCTGAATGGCTTCATTGGTATATACATCATCATAAGGAGTTCCTTCGTTAATTAAACCATTGATGTAAACGTCTTGATTTTGAATCATAACATATTTCATATGATCGACTCCAAATGAAACATTCCAATGTTCATTAAAGAAATACGATATTTTAAAATTATATTGAGGAGTAGTGAAATGAACAAAGTAAGCATTAAAATCAAATTCAGTAGGGCGGTGTGTAGCCATTACATCTTTTAATGTAAAATCGTGTCCTTTACCTTTAAATCTGATATCCGAATCAGAGTATGAGGACCAATTCCATCCCCATGAAATAGTCAATGCTTTATTTTTGAATGGTTTTATTTCTTCAGAGTTCTGAGCATTTACAGTAATACAGAAAAAGCAAAAAGTAAGGTTTAACGTAATCGTTTTTAGCATACACCAATAGTTAATTATAAGTAAGTCATAGTTAATTTATAGTAAATCAATTTAATAAGCTAAATAATGATATTGTTCTATGGATTGAACTTATACTATTTCAACGAATCATTTATTTATTAATATAAGTTCCATGGATGTAGATCTTAGAAAACACATCATTGAATTTTAATCTTATAAAAAGATCCATAATTTCACGAAAATTTTTATTCAGAATGTATCAAAGCCTCAATGATTATTAAAGTTGACAATAAAGAATATGATCGACATGAAAGGGATAAAACCCTGTTAGATTTATTAAAAAGGAATAAATTGAGTATTACACATCCTTGTTATAAGACAATGAGAAAATATGGAACATGTAATTCTTGTTTAATTGAAGTGGATGGTGAACAAAAATTATCTTGTGGCATCCCACCTGAAGAGGAGCTAAATTATATTCTTGATAGAGAAGATCTAAAGGAAGCTAGAAAAAAGAAAGCAAGAGAATTTAAAGAACACTTAGATAAGATGAAAAGACTTTTTGGTTAAAGTCAATTTTGATGTTTTTGTGTAACTACTATTTTATTTTATGTAACTCATCGGGTGTGGATATTTGGACATTTGTATTATTGGTTATGGCAACCAACAAACAAAAAATCAAAATATAAATTCTACACTATGGAAATCTATTTTCAAGGAATTCTGACCATTTTCTCATTAGTTAATCCTGTAATATGTTCTCAAATTTTTGGAAGTATCGAAAGAGGAAGATCTTATCAGCATAAACTGAAAGATCTTACAGAATCTATACTCACAATAGGTTTTATATTAGCTATTTCAGCATTGTTAGGATCAAAATTATTACACCTTTTAGGTATTAGTTTAAACGCTTTTCAGGTAGCTGGAGGATTAGTGTTAATGAGTATTGGATTTAGAATGTTGAATAAAAAAACAGAAAATTCAACAGAGGAAAAGGAAAAAAACTTAATGCCTTTTATACTTTTTGCTGCTAGCCCTGGAACCATTACAGGTGTGATTACTTTAGCCATTTCTCAATCAGAAGATCATTTTCCTAGTGTAGCACTTATTTCAATTTTATGTGTATTGATAGTCTCTTGGATAATTATCGCTTTACTTTCTAAAGGTGATAATACAAAACCATCAAAGACAAGTCAGATTACTACACCATTTATGGGGTTAATCATTATTGCCATGGGAATTCAATTTATCCTTGAAGGGATTTTACAATTCTCTGAATATTTTAATGTGTAAATAGATTAGTTTTAGTTATAAATATAGATTAGGTAAAAAGGCTACCTTTTTGAGGTAGCCTTTATCTATATTAGAACTCTTGAGCTCCAAATTCTGATTTCACCTTCTTCGATTTATTTTTCGAACTATTAAAGTTATAAGTGATATTGATGATCAATTGATCCACTTCGTAGACATAATTTGTTGTAGTATAAAATTGTTGTCTTTGAGAGGTTCCGTTGGTCAATAGAGCATTATAATCTCCACTTGTAGTAATTCTTTGCTCATTCGTATTTAACATACCCATATCCATATTCAGCCATTGAAAATTTACAGCCAATCTTTTGTCTAAGAATGTCTTTTTTATGGAAAGGTTAGGAGAGTAGAATCGAGAATCTCTACCTTGGGCGGTTACTCTTTCCGATAAATAATTAAATGAGAAATTAGTACTTAATGTCTTTGTGATATCAAAGGTTGTGTTAATATTAAAGCTATACTGCCAAGCTTTTGTATCCACAGGAATACTTATTAACCAATCGTTATCTGTATCATTATAATTAAATTGACCTTTAATATGTTGATGATAAACATTACCTCCAGCATAAAAGTCCCACCACTTTGTTAATTTTAATGAAGTCCCTAGCTCAAAACCAAATACTTTACTATTCCCTACATTAGTATAGATACGGTTTAAAACAGAATCACTATCAAATGTATTTGTTCTATTAATCAAGTTTTCTGTATTTCTAAAGTAAGCGGTAGCAAAGATACTATGGTCACCAATTTCTTGAGTGGCACCTAATTCAACTAAATCAATAAATTCAGGTAAAAGATCCGCATCACCTTGTTCTAGTGTTTCTGAATGTTCTTTTTCTTTAAATGGATTCATTTTAAAAGTAGTCGTTCTTTCCACTCTTTTACTGTAGGCTGTTTTTAAGGCAAATCCATCATTTACTTTATATTGTAAATTTGCTGATGGGAATAATTTGAAGTAATCATATTTCTTTATTTCCCTTTGATTTTCAGGTTGTAACTGACCATTTTCATAGCCCAAGAAGTCAACTTGACGATCCATATACTCTGTACGAACACCTACACCATACGTCCAATCGCCCTTTTCTCCAGCCAATTGCCCATAGGCTGAGTGAATATTTCTCTTTAGGTTTAAGTTAGACGAATAGTTGTCTACAACTTCCCAATTACCAGTAGGTTTACCATCAGTAAGATTTTCTCTTTCATATAAGAAATCACCTTTATGATCTAATGTTCTGAATTGATATCCCACTTCGAACTGACCTAATTTTGATGGTTTGAAACTATAATCAAGATTAGCACGGAAACCATTTAAAGGATTCTCGTTAGTGTTTCTTTCTCTTAAGTAGAAGAAATTCTGATTTTCTGGAGTTGAGAAATTATCTCTTTGGTTGTCGTTAAATGTTGGACCACCTAATAAAGTATATTCATACAAAACTGATGCTTTGATTTTTGAACCATTATTAAATCGGTGATCAAAATCGAAACTAGAAACAAAGAAATCGGATTGTCTATTTCTAGAGTTATGGTTGTAATACTGAAAAGGAGTAGGGTCACCTTCAAAACGATTATCATTATAATAAATATCTGCAAGTCTTGTTTTATCTCTAATACCACCCATAGCAGCAAAATGTAGAGAGGTATTTTTAGTTGCATCATATCCTAATGATAAGTTCGCTGAATAGTTTTCTTCCACATAAGAGCGTTCTCCATCAGAAGGGAATCTGAACTTTGGATAATCATCAATTTGAGTCCACACATCACCTTCACGGCGACCTGTTTTATCATTTCTTTGATAAGAACCTCCAATAGCCCAATTCAATTTATTTTTTTGTTGAGCAATAGTAAAGTCACCACCATATCTTAGAGGCATTTTTGCATTGTCATAAGGTTCTACGCTAGGTAAACCAACTCTTACATTTACTTGAGCAAAAAGGTTATCAGTCGCACCTTTAGTAGTGATAATATTGATAATTCCTGCTTTTCCTTCTGAATCGTATTTAGCTGAAGGAGCAGTAATTACCTCTACATTCTTGATAGAATTGGCAGGCAATTGATTCAAAATAGTCGCGGCATTAGTTTGTATGGGTTTACCATTAAGTAAAACCACAAATCCTGATGTACCTCTTACAGATAAATCGCCTTCAGCATTAATACTTACAGAAGGCATATTTTTTAGAACATCAGTAGCAGTACCACCCGCAGCTGCTTCAAATTTAGTGGCATCATATACTTGTCGATCAACTTTAGTGACTGCAGTTAACTGTTCGCCTTTGATCTCAATTTCTTGAAGCATTTGATTATCTTCTTTTAGATAAATAGTTCCAAGATTTAAAGGCTGACCATCGATTTGAATGTTTTCTTTCACAAAAGTTTCGAATCCCATAAAGGCCACAGTTAATTTGTAAGTGCCTTTTTTAAGCTTGTTGATATTAAAAATACCTTCCGTTTGAGTAACTACTCCAGTGATCAGTTTTTCGTTCTCTTGATTGTATAACGCAACAGTTGCGTATTCAATAGCATTCTTGTTACTATTTTCAAGTACTTTACCTGTGATAGTATTCTGAGCTTGAAGTAAGTTCGTAGAGATAATAATAAGTGTCACAATTGAGGCTAAATAGCCTACACATTTGGATAATAAATTCATTTTCTTGGTTTGAATGAATAAGATTGTCGATAATTTGTTAGCGTGACAAAATTAGGAAAGTGAATTGATAAAGTGTGGTATATTTGAAAATAATGTCAATTATTGATAGTACTTTTTAAAAAAGGCAAACAAAAGTGTTTGCCTTTACTTAGGTAATTGTAGTATAAAACAAATCGTCAAAAAATATCTTTTTTGAATACTGTGTAATGATTATAATTAATTTAACCTTACTGAAAGTCTTAATCGCAATAAAGGGAACCAAGTATAATCTTTCATATTGGATTCCATTTTTTGTTCTTGACTCGACATATCAGTGAATAATTCAGTACCATAGAATTTGATATTGGGATTTCCTAAATAGTATGTCCCCATATCAAGCCCAAATCCAATTCTTTTCTTTGGAACTGCACGACCTAAACCTATACCTAGATAGGGTGAAAGTTGATTCCATTCCGATTCAAATCTAATCTCACCAATATCATCAGGTGTTAAAGTACGTACGCCTAAAGTAATAGGTTCTGTATAACTACTTATAAGTTGAACACTATTGCTGAACATATATGCTAAACCAGCAACAATTTTAAAACCACTTCCTTTAAAAGGTAAGTATTCGATACGTAAATCAATATTTCTCATATCAACATTAGCCGTACCTTTCAAGCTTTGGCTATCATAGGTAACTACTTGAGAAAAATTATCGATTTTGAGATAATTAAAGCTTAGACTGCCATTAAAATGTTCATTTAAATTTCTAGAAACATCAATACCTAATCCGTTAGATCCGCCACTTACACCAATAGCAAATTTATTGGTCTTTGAATAATCTTGGCCATATGAATTCAATAGCACGAATAGAAAAGAGAGCAATAATAATAGTTTTCTCATTTTAATTTAGTTGGGTAAAGGAATGATTAAAACTATTAAACTTTTATGAGATTTAAATCCCCCTTTTTAGGGATTTTGCAAAATGTTATGTGATAATACTATATAAATGAATGTATTATACAGATTCAAGTACCCTGATACAGGGTTATATAATAAAAAAATGAGTTTCTTTTAAAGAAACTCATTTTTTAGAACTATAAATTTTTCTCCTACTACTAACTCATCACTACCTGTTTGTTCTTGATAAATTGTTTTCAATAAGAATACATCTTCCCAGGTAATATTATTCGGATTTTTTTCTAACACCTGGAATAATCTTCGTGTTAAAGAAAAGAATCCATCTCCATGTAAAATAGTCATTTGAATTTGTGAAACCTCAACAGTATGTACTTTCAAGAAGTTTTTATCATCTGAAGAAAGTACAGAAGATTGTGTTGCTATAAAGAATAGGGAAGTGGTGATGAATTTTAATACAAAGTGTTTCATAGTTGAAGAATTAGTCATGTTTAATATTGATATTTCAAATATAAAGTAACATTGTTACATAACAAAATAAATTGATAAAAAACTGTAAATCAAACAGATAAAATATTAAAATGGTATTTTCTGTAAATATTTGATATTAAAGGAGATAAGATAAGTTATAAAATTCTGTATTTAACATAACATAAATTATATTATACTATTTGGTATTTTTCGTGATATGTTAATTCTAGAGATAATACAATATTGGAATCAAAAAATAATGATATTAAAAAACCCAACACAAAAATTTGTTGGGTTTGATCATTTAATATTTCGTACAATTATATTCTTTGCATTCAGATATAAAATGTGGATTCTCAGCTAATGGATCACAATATTCATCAACTGTATTTACAGGAGCACAAGAACTAAAGATAAACAGGACTAATAATGTTAGGTAGTATTTCATTTATTTATTTTTAAGCATTGAGATAGTTCATTCATCGTTAAAAATGAACTTCAAAATTAGATTTACAATCATCTTAGAGCAGCTGAATAATTAAATGGTTGCTATCAAATAATTACTGATTCTATTTATTATGTTCATTTATGACTTTAACAATAAATATATAAATAATGTGAGATTGTAAATTAATCTACAAGCATACTGTCCTGGTCATATATACTTACATCCAACTTATAAGGATTTATCGCCTATTGATCCAATAAATTCCAAAGCTTAAAATTTTCTTCTTTATTTATTCGTCTAGCATTGGGTTGCTGTTGTCCATTTGATGCCTCTTTCACTTCACGCTCTAGATAATCTAAAAGTTCCTGTACACTAACTTTATCATCACTGTTACTATCTGCTAGATCCTCGGAAATCGCTTTTCTTAAGAAATAAGTAAAAAGTCCATTGTCATATCCTTCACCTTCATATGCAAACTCATTACCACCTGCACTTGAGATAATTGTAGCACCAGTATCCCTTCTTAAATCGGTGAAAATATCTTGCATAAATTCAAAAGATGATGCTGTCGGAATAGGTAATTCAGGAACCAATCCCCTAGTAAAGCTGGAAACAACTTTTACATTGTTATTAGTATTGAATGTATTTGTAGGAGTTTCATCTAGCTCACCAGAATGACAGGCATCTATAATTACTAATTTTTTTCTAGCAGGAATACCATCTAGTAGATTGATAAAGTCATCGTACTTCAGACCCAATTCTTTAGGTTGTCTAAAATTAATATCATGAGTAGTGAGGTAGTAATCATAATTGTAATCTAACATTCCATGTCCTGCATAATATAGGAGTATTTCATCATCTACATTAGTTTTAAGCAGCTGTTCCTTTAAAGCTAGGATATTCTTTTTGGTGACCTGTTCATTTGTAAGAAGAATTGCTTCTATATGATTTCCCTTTTTCTTTAGATCATTCACAATATCTTTGGCGTCTTTGTCAGCGTACTGTAAATTCATGGTACTGTCTTTATAATGTGAAATACCAATTCCAATTACATAAAACTTTGAAGAAGTATTTTGCTCGCATGTTATAAAGAATTCTTCTTTAAGAGAGGATGAATTTAAATCTGTCCTCACCCCTACTTCAATTTTATTAATTCCGTCATTTAAAGCTACTGTAATATCTTCTTCAATTTTAGAAGTATTTGATGATAATCGGTAACCATTTTTCCCAAATACAGGAACATTATTAATCCAAACATCAATGCTACTAATCTTAGATTGATCAGATGTTTGGGCCGCTAAAGAAAAAGTAAATTCTTTCTGATTTATCGTGACAGGAATATTTTCTTTATTAATAATAACTTTAGGAAGTCCGTCAATTTTTGGAAAATCATTATCTAAACTTAATTTATTTAACCTCTTCTTATAAGCTAAATAAGCCTGATTAATATACTCTTTATCAGTCCCTTCTATATCTTTTAAAACTATATCAGGTCGATTAAACCATGCGTCAAATTGATCAAAAGGATAGACATTTAATCCTTTTTTAAATACAATATTATCAACCGCATTTTTGCTAGTCATGTAATAACCATTATTATTTATTATACTAATCCCGTCTTCACCAGAAGATTGAATTTGATATTCAATAGATTGACCATCAGTAGAATAGACTTTAATTTTTTCATCCGAACTTAAAATGATTAATTCATTCTCAACTAAATCAATTTGTTCTATATTACTGTTGATAGTGAAAAGTGTATTTAAAGTCTTAGTAGTTAAGTTATAGCTTATTACATCATTTTCTTCACTAATTATGTAGAGTGTATTTGAAGCAACATGATATTTAAAGAGCTTATTTTTGACTTGATCAAACTCTTTCAATAGATATTTTTTAGATCTATAATCAAATATATTAATCCCATCTTCAGTTTGATATACCTGATATCCAGAAGCAGAAATGAGTTGAAAATTCTTTAAGTATTTTTGTAAATTTCTAGTATTTATGTCTTTGTGATCAT